>CANQXU010000001.1 GCA_947627865.1 uncultured Paenochrobactrum sp.
TCAGTTATTAATGCGTTATGATTTTGACACACCAAACTATTCACAAGGTTTAGATTTGACTCTCTAAAGGTATACTTTTACGTAAATAGAGATCTTAGCCCTTAAATTGTCTCTAAAGGTGGTATAAGTTGGGGTTTAGAGAGTATTATGAAAACCTCTATGACCTTTATGGATTATTCTATGATTTATGCTTATATTCGTATCAGTTCTGCAGAGCAGAATTCAGCGCGACAAGAAATTGCGATTCAAAATTCAGGTTATAAAGTCAAAACCGTTTTTACTGATATTGCCAGCGGCAAAGATACGCATCGACCCAATTTGCAACAATTACTAGCGTTACTCGTATCTGGAGATACGTTAGTTGTTCACTCTATTGATCGTTTATGCCGTAATATGATGGATATGTGCTATTTAACGTTAGATCTGAAACAGCGAGGCATTTCACTCATTTTTCTCAAAGAAAATATTTGCTTTTCAGCGAATGAAAACAATCCATTACAAGAGCTTCAATTGCATATGATGTCCGCATTTAGTCAATTTGAACGAGCGCTAATTAGGGAACGCCAAGCGGAAGGAATTGCGGCTAAAAAACATCGAGGGGAACAAACGGGTCGTCCTCCTGCAGATAAGCGTAAAGTTGTCATGGTGGATGAATTAAAAGCGAAAGGCATTCGTCTTAAATTAGCCTGTGATAACGTTGGAATAGGTGTTTCAACTTACTATAAGTTAAGGAAAAAATAATCCATTAACTTTGGAGGTCGTATGATGAAGATTGTAGTGACAGCAAAGGTCATACACGATGATGGTTCTGCCTATCAAGAAACTTTATTGACGTTACAGAAAACCGCCGAACAAGGTGAACCTTTGGGGTTATCCCTTAACGAATCAAAGATATTGCTCAATAGTGCTCAATTAGCCATCATACAGGCCCAAAGCCAATCCTATATGCAAGCGCATCGAGAGTGTCCACACTGTCATCAACGTCGTCAAATAAAAGATCATCAGACCCGCCATTATCATACTTTATTTGGCGTCATTCCAATTAAAGGGCTTCGGCTTTACCGATGTCGCTGTGAGACAAATAATACAAAATCAGTGAGTTTGCTCAGTGAATGGCTACCCGAAAATACCCATCCCGAACTAAAATACATTGAGGCTAAATGGGCCTCATTGATGTCTTATGATCTTACTGTCGATAGATTGAAAGATATTTTACCGATCAATAAGGGGTCAGTTTGGATATCGAAAATTATTGTACGTTAAGGTGATTTTTTGGTAAGCGCCCCATGATCCCACGGAGCGCTTTAGTTTCAGTGTAAGAAGTTCCAGGGAAGAAGTGAGTTGATATCTGGCTCTGACTTTGCCAGCTCTTTCATACATTTCACCAGGTAATCGTAGAGGATTAGCCCGTTAGCTTTTGCTGTCTCGATGATGCTGTACAGCAGCGCACTAGCATCAGCACCATGTGCATTATTAGCAAAAAGCCAGTTTTTTCTGCCAATGACCAGCGATTTGATGGCGCGTTCCGCACGGTTGTTGTCGATAGATAAATGCCCATTTTCAACATAGCGTATCAACTTAGGCCACTGACCCAAGGTGTATTTGATGGCTTTACCAAGCGAACTCGATTCGATGACTTTCTGTGAGGTTAACCAGTCATAAAGCTCATCCAGCATCGGTTTGGCTTTCGATTGCCTCTCAGACCAACGTTCTTCTACCGAAGCGTATTTTAATCGAGATTCAAGGGCGTACAACTTTTGGATTTTCGCTAATGCCACGTCGACTTTACCCGATTTACCTTTACCCTGAAGCTTCTTCGCCTCCATGAACTTACGACGTGCATGCGCGAAGCAACCCACATTGCTCACTCGCGTTAATCCATCATAAGCACCGTAGCCATCACTTTGCAGATAGCCCGCGTAATCACCCAAGAAGCCCACTGGACAAGCTCTCGCGCGACTATTTTGATAGTCGAATAAGACGATATTCTTCATGTCTGAGCGTGTAGCTTCGGGGGAGTCGGCTCCTGAGCAGTACAACCACATGTAACATTGCTTGTTTTCCTTAAGCACATTGAGCGGCGTTTCATCGGCTTGAACCACTACTTGCTCAAGCAAGTGCGTTTTCAGCGCTTTATACAGAGGTTTGAACTTCTCGCTCACCTGGATCATCCACCTTGCCATCGTGGTTCTCGACAACTCAATACCCGATTGAGTGAACAAGGTTTCCTGACGATACAGCGGAAGGGCATACTGATATTTCCCCAGAATGATATTGGTCAGTAGGCTTTCGGTGGCGAAGCTTTTCGGGATGAGACTCTCTGGCGCAGGCTGTTGGTGAATAGGGCTTGTCTCAGCGGTTTGTTCACATTGACGGCAAGCATATTTCGGGCGTACATATTCCAACACTTTTAATACCGCGGGCGTGAACGCTAACTTTTCACTGCGGTCTTCACCGATTTTGTGGAGCGTATGTTGACAGCAAGGGCATTGCTTATCGTGCTCATCAAGGTCAAGAACAACGATTTCACGCGGTAAGTTTTTAGGCAACGGTTGGCGTTTACCGCGGCGTTTTGTGACCATCGTCGTGGTCGTCACAACGTCCTCTTCTTTAGCGGCTTCCCATTCCGCCTCATTAAAGAGATCACCTTGCGCTTCATTATAAGGCGTCAACGCTTCCGAGCGTTTAGCGAACTGACGCTCAAGAGCAAGCTTGAACTGTTCAATGAGGGATTGGCGCTCTTGCTGCCACGCCATTTTCTCCGACACTAAGGTTTTCACCATCGCTTGAAGTTCGGCAATGTTTTGGCTTTCTGGATTAATATCGGGCGTGTTTTTCATGGCATTCATGATACTAAAAACACCACGCCAAGGCTTGGTATAACTGACTTTTTTCGTGATTAACTCATTGTAAAACCGTCTATTTTTATCGGTTTATGGCCGATTATGGTGAAGCCAGATAACAGCCTATCTAAGTCAAATTGAGTCAGGGTGTACACCTGTTTTTTCTCTTGAGTAGGCCATTTGAATTTAGCTTTTTCCAGCCGTTTATACCACAGGGCGAAGCCCGTTTTGTCCCAATACAACACTTTGATTTTGTCACGCTGTTTATTAGTAAACAGGAATAACGCCCCTGTGCCTAAGGGTAAATCGGTTTCAGCTTCAATAATGGCCGCCAGACCATTGATGGACTTTCTAAAATCCACGAATTCCCGATACAGGTAAACATTCGGGGCACTCAACATTCCGTTCATGACAGCGCCACGATTAATTCAGCTAAGTAAGCCGCAGGGGTTTCCTGAGGAATGCTAAGTTTAACGTGATTAATGAACAGTGTCATGTTGGCAACGGGAGTGTCAGTCATCGGGTCGGATATCGTTTTTTCAACGATTTCGGCTTTGATAAACCCACCTGTTTGAGATTGCCCTGCGCCCAACAACCGTTGACGTTTGGCATAAAACGTTGAAGGGTTAAGACCATTAAGCTTGCAAAATGTGCGTATTGGCAGCGAACTCGATTCAGATTGCGCAATAAGTCTTTGCCATTCTTGGTTAGTGAGCCGTTTTCTCATTTCAAATCTCCTTTAGATTGGAGAGTTGATCTTATAGTTAGGGCTAGATAATTAAAATACGGGGTTCATGATGCGCTTACCTTTGTATGCAGTCAGATTAATGATGAACATGGAGAGACTCCTGAAATTAATAGAATTTATAAAGTTAATTGCTCGCAAGAAAAGGAGCGGGATTTAAGGTATTGCAAAGTTCCAGTAGAGTGACTGGAGGCACTTATAGTTCTCAGCATGAGAACGAAACACCGTTTTCGACGCATAAAAAAACCCGCTGCTTAAAAAGCAACGGGCTATCGAATTTGGTACAGATATGCGTGTGCCTTGTGAATGAGAGTTAACGCATTCAAGGGGGCGATATGGCCGAAATTAGGTGTTTAGGGGCGAGATGCCAGAAGTTAGGCGGTGTGTACCGCACCGCTACAATAATCAATTGAGCGTCTCGGGTCAACAAGAAAAAACCCGACCGAAGTCGGGTTGGTGAGAGTTAAAACATCAACAAGGCGCTATCTGCAACATCAACCAATCCATCACCTTCAGCAACAATAGGCTTAATGGCTTCAGGCGGAATATAAACACTGTCCTCTGGGGAAGCTTCATATTCATACACTGTCAAGTTGGAGCGCAGAGAGTCCTGAGTTACACAGTCCGGATATTGTTCGGCAGAAGCATTAAGACGCTCTGCGATCATTTTCCAGTTAGTGCGACCTTTGACTTTACTTTCCAGGTAGCGAAAACCGAATCCGTCGATACGGACAGGGTCGGTGCTTTTAAAACCCAAACCAGTAGCCAGGCCTTGAATGGACGCTTTAAGCGTTTCTTCAAGATTAGACAGCTGGGTCTTCATGGCCTCAAATTCAGCTTCTTTGTTGCGGACATTCGCGACTTGACGGCGGATATCAGCAATGCGAGCAGAGAGGTCATCAGGAACAGTAAACTCACTGGTTTGAGCCAAAATATCAGCATCAGAGACCAGCAGGATGTCTTGCTGTTTATCAAATGCCGGAGCAACCTTATCATTTAAACTTTCCCAGAAAGCTTTACATGCAGCAAACAAGCGGCTGAAAGCGACCTGGTTAGGTTTGATAAGGAAAATCTTCGGCTGATCTTTAGCGGACCAAAAAACGAGATAAGCTTGTGGGGCACCTGTTACGAATAACTGGTGCTGAACCTGCCAGAAGTAATACTTAAACTCTGGCGAAGCTGAACCTTGTTCAAGTATGGCTAAATGTTTTTTCTCAGAGAGATTCTTGATTTCCAAAACAGAACGGTCATCGAGCTGTCCATCAAGCGAAGCTATCATAAACGGGTACTTGGCATGTCGAACGCAAAAAGGTGAAGCAATTTGCCCCAACTCATTTTCACAGTACGACCGCGCAAGCGCTTCGAGTTTGTTACCGGCATCTACCTGCTTTATTGCAGAGAGATCTTCAGAGGCAAGCAAGCCCGCATACTGGAGGTACAACTTGTAAGGCGTTTTCATAGCACCAGGCGCACCCATAAGAATAGGGGAGCATGTTGCCGTAACACCAGTTCTACGCCATTTGAACCACTCAGGAGTTCCTTGTTCAATATCGACAATTTCACAGATTGAATCAGACATACGATCACCATTAATAAATTTATAAAATTAAAAAACCGGCAAAATTGCCGGTTATGTTTTATGCCGCTTTAGCCGTTGAAATAAGGTCACACAGCATCTCTTTGAGACCTTTGTGTTTAACGGAATTCAAGGCCGATTCAAGTTCGTCGAATTGACCGGACTGAAGAGCTTGAGAGTAAAGCAGTTGCATGGAGCTAGTTTCAGCTTCAACAGAAGAAACCCACTGAATAGCACTGGCTTTAAACTCACTGTCAGCGAGACGATTAACAAAGTTATTTACGATCCCAAAATCACACATATGAACAGACTCAGAAACTTTCGTGCTGAGTAAATCACGGCGTGACTGTTCCAGTTGACGTTTTGCGTAAGCCAGTTCGCTGTCATTGAAAGAAAAAGCATCTTTCAGTTCGGCGAGCATGGTTTCGTAAGCCAGCGTTTTTTCAGCGCGGATAACGAGTTTGGCAATACGTTTGAAACTGCTTTGACGAACACCTGGAATGTCAGACATCGGAACTTGAAGTTCTTCAGGCTGAGTACCACCAGCAGTAGGTTCCGATTGAACATCAACGGGAGCAGACTGAGGTTCCGGCGTGACAGGCTGAGATGCCTGCTCAACGGGCTGAGCCGATTGTTCAGGAGCAGCGGCGTCATCACGAGCAACAACTTCACCTTCAATTACACTGTCATCGGCAGCATTAGCCTGAGATGTAGCAACGTCATTGTTAGCGGCATGAGCAGCTTGACGTTGAGCCATTTCAGCAGCAGCGGCTTCGACAGGGACATGAGCGGAAGATTTGAACCCTTCTTCACCGTAGGTATTGAGATAATCAATCACTGCGCTGATTCGAGTTCGGTTGCCTGGGATTAAATGAACAGTTTGTTTAAGGGCGGATTTAAGAACCATTTTCCAAGGGAAGTTAGTCCACGGGGAGGAGGCTCTTTTATCTACTTTTTTCCAGGATTCAGAAACTGCACGAGCAGCTGCCAAATCCTCAACAGTTACGAAGTAAACGAGGTTACGGCCATCACGCATGAGAAAGTCCACATAGACACCACGGAAGTTACCGCGAGCGCCTAAGGTGCCTTTATCAGTCACTGTCAGAATCAAATCACCTTTGCTAGCAAAGGGGTCAAACTCATGAATAGGACTGTTACGACGGCCTTGTGGTTTAAATACAGCGTCTTTCTCAAACACCAATTCAGCAACAATGTCCTGGCAGAGCCCTTCATCTGTAGCCATTTTGATCAGGCCGAGATAAGAGACATCCAAGATCACTCGGTTGTTTCGCGGAACCAAATAGGCGAGTTTCTGCGAAGGGTCGAGTGTCAAACCAGAACTGGCTAACTGTAAAAACGCGGTCTCGAAAGAACGCGGGTTAGTTAACGCAATCCCAGTGAGATAGTCACTGTTGTTAATGATGTGCTTAGCAAACACACACTCTCTTTGGAAAGAGATATGTGGGTGCATTGCAGCTTGTTCAAACTGACTACCAAGAGTCATCATATGACGGGTCACGGTGTCTACTCTGACGGTGATGTCAGTGCTGGCTCTTTTCGCGTTATTGTTGTCATAAGCGCGGCGGTTGCTGTTCGAATAAGACATGGTAATACCTCTTTAATAGATTTAAATAGAATTTTTTCCGTAATACAGATATGAAAAAGCCACTCAAAGAGTGGCATTTCAAAGTGGTCAATTAACCACGCATATCGGTATAGCTACCATTTACGATCGCGGCGCGAGCAGCAAGTAGCTGGTGCATCGAACTTGTTGGATTAACAAACGAACGTGGTTGAGGTGCAGTTTTAGTTTCTTTCGAGACAGGAACGGCAGCTTCAACAGGCAGGGTATTTACGGCTCTTTTAGCTTTGGCATTAGCAAGTGCAGCTTGATAGGTTTCACGGAATTTCTTGCCAACAGATTTAACATCGTCGTCAGTCATTTTCTGCCAAACCAACTCTGCATCTAAACGTTTCTGCATTTCTGGAGAACGAGTAGGTTGCTGAGGCTGTATTGCGAGTGTTACAGGTTCAACGTAGGACTGAGGTTTTGCTTCATTGATTCGAGTATCGACAACCAGGTTGGTTGCAATATCGTGGACATAGAAAACATGAAACTCAGTACGGTGAGTATCAACGCCGTCTTTCACAAAGCGAGTAGAACGAGCAACTGCTTCGATAGAGATCTCAGAGTCTTTCTTGATGGTTTCGTTAAGGAAGTCCGCAACGTTACCGAAAGCCTTCATAGAGTAGAACTCAGTAACTTTCTGTTTATTGATCGTCATTTCACAACCTAAGCGGAAAAAGATAACTGAATCTTTACCGTTACGGGCTGAGGTATAACGAGGATCAATGGCAACAGTACCTTTAGCTTTAGAGAACATAATTAGTACCTCAATTAATAGATTTAAATGATTTAAAAGATTTAGATGATTTATGGCCGAGAGAGGCCAGTCGCCTTAATTGGAAAACCAATAGGCAGACAGAAGTTAGGAAGTTTGAAATACAAGGAAGTTAAGGGTAAAGCATTGACCAGTAGGATGACTGGACGCATTGATATTCCTCAGCATGAGGAAAAACACCGGTTCGACGCACAGCAAAAAGCCCGAAGCCATAGGGCACCGGGCTGTCGAATTCTGTTTTGTAGGCATGAAGAAGCCGTGAGAATGAATGCGGGACTCATTCGTAGAGGCGCTGGTGGCCGAAATTAGGTGTTTTGGTTAAGGGCTATTGCCGGAAGTTATGCGAGTTCATCGCCAGAACAGAGTAAGCGATAGTGGAGGCGGGGTCAATCAATAGGCGAAAAAAAACCCAGCATAGGCTGGGTTTCGTGGGAAATTAGAGGTGATTATGCATATGCACTAGGCAACGCAAATGCGAGATCAGAAGACAACGATTCAACCGATTGTACGACTCGGAGATAGAAAGCTGTTTTTCTGATAGAGGTCAATGAGAGACGTTCGCAGTCTTCAACAAGGTCTTTGACCTTGAAAAAGTCCGTATGATGGCTGATGCCGAGGGCAACCTTGGCTTTAATGACAAGTAATTCACCTTCAACATTAGCAATGAAAGCACAGGCACCAATAGGTGTTGTGACATTCAACATGTACTCTGAGTAGTAGTCTGCATCATCCTGTTCTGAACGATAAGGTACATCGTCACATGAAGAACATACCTCAGCATTACAATTATGAAAACCACAATGGTCACAGTTAATTGAAAAGCGTTGATTAATTGAACCGTCACAAGTCTCGTAATGTCGATGAGAACATGTAGCACCACATTCAGTGCAGACATCCTCATACTCGTCATCATTAAGTTGCATACCGCCTGGTTCAATTGTATTTCCGTATACTATGGTCATAGCAAACCTCAAAAATTAATAGATTTAAAAGAGTTAAAAGCCCAGAAACTGGGCTTATTTAGGAAAGGTAAGCGAATATCAGCTAACAACTTCCATGATCCAAAGACCACGACGTTTATCAGTAGAAAGGTCACGATAACCAGTCACCGTACCATTGCGATCAAAAACCTGAGCCTTACTAGTGCGTACTTCTGAGTCTTTCCAGAAAACGACAGTGTCACCAATTTGAGCGCCAGAATTTTTGACTGCATCTTTAAGACCAATTGCCCAAACTTTGTTTTGACCTTCAATTTCAACATAGAAGGACATGTCGTTTGCACGATCGTGTTTCCAGTGAGCCATACCAAAAGAAACCAACTTACCTTCGTGCTCGGTGGTAACCGTGCGAGAAGGACGTTTAGCTCCTGAGGCAGGGCATTCATCGTGATCGTCAGACTCATCAAGTTCGTCATCTTTAGAAGAGAAACGAGACATGATTTGGGCAGCCATAACAACAGCAGACAGTGTCAGACAACCACATGCGACGATTAAAGGAATGGTGGATTGTACAAATCCGGTCGTGAAAAGATAAAAAGCAATACCCGCTGGCAGAACGAACGAAACGTTCTTAGGACGCCAGAACAGCGAGAGGAACATGCCAATATAAACAAAGCCTTGCAATTCGAAAGAAGTCATCATATTCACCATCAATTTATATGCGAAGTCCGGCTACAGAGAAACATCCTGAAACGTGAGGATTCATTAGATGTAAACAAAGCGAAAGACATCGTTAAAAAAACGAAGTCCGGGCACAGACAAAACGCGGGAGTTAAAAAGAAGAGGAAGTTAACAATTTTTTTGGTTTGGATTGAGAGCCAAAAATACCCTTAGTAAAGGGCCACAAGTTGACCTGTTAAGTTCGAAGAACAAGAACAAGTCAGAGATGCTCATGCCAATGACAGGCGTGCAAAACCCGTGAGGTAAGCCGGTTTGGCTACCTGGGGGTGGCGGTATGTTCACGCCTAAGTTACGGGTTCACGTTGGAAGTTGTGCTGAGAAGAGAGTGAGCCATCAGCTAGGCCGTAAAAGAAGCCTACTTCAGAAAATCAGTCAGATCAAGAACTGTTTTTCTTCCGCGAAACGCTGGCCTTTTCCCATGACTTGACCGTTTTCATATGGCTAAATAGTCAGGCTTAAATGCGACTAATGTGAGGATAAATCATGGCAACTACAGAGAAGGCAAAAGTGACTGATAACGTAAAGCAGGATAAAAACAAACGGAACAACCGCGTTAACCGTACACGCAATAACGAGCCCGCGCAAAACAAAGGGCAGGGTCCAGCACGCGAGCGTCGTGAATACTCCAATCCGGAAATCACGGTACCGTTCCAGCTGCAAACGCAAGAAGGTATTCGCATGCAGCAGCGGCATTACAACCTAATGTCCAAAGCGTTGTTCAATCTGACCATTAACAGTACCAACCTGGAACGCCTGGGCGTAAAAGGGGCTATTGAGCGCACGAAGAAAGCCGTGGGTGAAGTTCTGGCAGGACCAGAGAAAGAGATTAGCTCTGGCATTACTGCGCTGAATAAAGTGCTTGAAAAAGCCACATCCGCAGGGACGTCTCGTATCGAGGAAGTCTCCTATACTGCTCCACGCGATTACAATATTCGGGTGCGAACACCAGATGCTATGCGTGTTGTGCGATTGTTCCGTGAATTTGACGTGCTGATCACTTTGCTTGATCGCCTGTGGTTGAATAACCTGTTTAATCAGGATGAAGTTGACGACTATAAAACCCGTCTGCGCGATAGTATTCGCAATATGGTCAATCTCCTTGACCGTCATGCCTCTGCCACCGTTGAAGAGCTGAACGATAACAACGGCAAGAATGCAGATGCGGCTAGCGGCGCGACCAATGAACAAACTGAAACCGTCGAACAAAAAGGCGATAGCCCGGCTGAACCGTAACCCCCTCTCAACACGATCCCCTCACAAAGGCAGGCCACCCACCTGCCTTTTTCTATGCTAACTTGCAATCAATGACGTAATTGAAAAGGCCAAAATATCATGTGAAAACAGGAGTGAGGAGATTATCGATCTCGTTACAACCTCGCCATTTTCATTATAGAAAAAACCCTTACTAACTGCGTAAGGGCTTATTTTTTACGATTCTTACATCTTCAATTAAATCGTCCGACAGCAATCCATCCATTGATAAATCATGTACGTCGAGTCCTGCCCTTTCCCGGTAGGGTAGCGATACATGCCGCCTTGCCACTGATACGGGGATTCACCGACTTCATGGCCTTCCTTAGTTTCCGGAGTTGGGCTGAACATGTTCAATTTGTATTGCTGCTTCGGAAGGGTTGGGTAGATCTTCGACCGACAAACTGTGTCATTCCCCATCGTTCGGTAGGCTAAACCACGACGGTGCTCTACGGCGAGCTCACGAATACCGGCCAGGCTGGTTGTGCGTGGGGTATCCATACTGCGGACAGAGCCAGTTAAGGGGTATTGACCACCCCAAGAGCCTGCACACCACCAGAGTGAATCCATTGGCTGCTTACCAGCAAATTGTGCGGCAGCTTCCAGCGCACACGCTTGTTGAGCCACGACATTCGCAACCGCCGCTGATTCAGGATTCTGGAAGAATGCCAACGCAGTGTTGTTCCAAGTTGGGTCAATTTCGGAGAAACTGACCACGTCAAAGTCGCTATATGGGTCAGCAGTACATTGCCCCGGCAAATACAAGTCAAGCATACGCAGCAACGGCAGGGCGTACATATGAGCATTGTAGAAGCTGATGGAGAACTTGTGACGGCGCTCATCATCACCACCGTCTGTTTGGATCCCATACTGAAGATTGTTTCCTAGATTCAGGTTAACACCCCCCAGCGATGACATGCACCCCGGCGTGCGAGTCAGTTCGATGATTTTTCGGGGCTCCCACATCGCGGTCAGTACACCAGGGTGATACACGCCCAGTCCGTCCTGACAAGCACATGCCATACCAGTGGCCGCGTTATCAGGCACCTTGCCGGATGGTCCCATTGTGATCCCCGCTACTTTGATCGGGAAAATACAACTCCAGCAGACGTCCGTGAACAATTTGAATGAGAGTAATTGGTTATCACGGCAAACTTCGTTTACCGCTGGCGCTGTTTCAGCTGTTTTGTCAGCCAGCGCATTACCTGCAAAACATAATGATACAGCCGTGGCCGCAATCAGGTGCAAGCTGAATGATTTCAATTTCGCGTGTAGGGTTTTCATTTTGCTACCTTCTGAGCGTAGTTGGCTTCAGGGTACTCATTGATGATGAACACCTTCTTATCGGCAGTGACGATACTGGGCACCGCTTCAATCCCAAATCGCTCGGACATACCTGGCTGGATCATGTAAAGGCGGGCTTTTTCACCATAATGTTGCGCGGCATCTTTAAACGTATCCCAACCATCACCGTAAACGTTCGTGGTGATCAGGATAGGGTTGATACCAGGCTCTGTGCTTTCGTATTCTTGACGCGCAATGGCACGCTGCCACGGTACGCTGGCATCAAACACAATCAGTTTCTGACCGAAGGGGATAACATCCAGCGGGTTAACTTTCCCTTTCTTAGCGACCACAACCCCTTCCGGCGTTACGATGTCTTGCGGGATGATCACAGTCGGGTCAATCGTATGAGTCGCCCGTTTCAAAACGGTCGGGAATGCTTCAAATCCCTGACGTTGACGCGGCCAATAATTGTTTAAAGCATCTTTTTTCATTTGGTCAAAGTCGAGGTTTTTTACCCCTTCTTCAATCATGTCGAGCAAGCTGCGTTCAACGACTTCTTTCGTCGGACCTGCGGTACCCAGTTTTCCGGTTTTATCCTTCAGGAAGTCGATATTCGAGATACCGGAGACACTCGCAACAAATTCGCCGTCTTTCTCATGGATGATGGTTGGCACAGCGGTAACGGCATTGTCCTTGAAAATAATCGGATCCAGATTAACCGTCACTTCTGCGCCAGAGTCGAGCACCAGCTGTTGCCAGCGAGTGAGTTCGTCCATTAACTTCGCTTTATCTGTAACGCCACGGATAACCAGAGAGACATCCCTGCGGCCATTGTAATCGGCCATCATGTCTTTAATCTCCTTATCAGATAGTGATGCTGAAACTAATACATAGTAAAAGTCACCCGCCATTTTGTTTTGTTTACCGTCCGCGACATCAGCTTCTACAATCGCACCCGTGACAGCGTCACTTATCATTTCATTATCAGTGCGTGATTCAGGCATTTTTCGTAGCATTTCGCGGTTATTTTCGCGCGCCAACTTTGCATTCGCTTCTTCTTCTTTTTGTTGTTCTCTTGCGACGCGGATAAGGCTGTCGATATCGGCTTTCTCATTATCCGTCACATCAGCAGGGCGAGAGGGCAGCTCGCTATCCTGGAAGGCACTTACTGGCCGAGAGGGTAAATCTGTTACTGGCTGCGGTGCGGCACTGACAGAAAAGGCCATGCTACCGAGCACGGCCAATGCAATAAGCGATTTGCGAAACGTAGCTACTTTTTGTTGGATTACCATATCGCGTAGGCCCTTCCTATAATTTGTGATTCTGGCAACGTCCCCCAGTAGCGAGAGTCGAAGCTGAGTTTGGTTCGTCCCATCAGCCAGATACGACCTTCAGGGATAACGCCGTTGCGAGTGAGTTCTTGTGGGGAGTGACCCGACTCTGCGGCAAGTGCGAGACCTTCACCGACCATCGAACCATTTACCGTGGTCTCTTCATCATTCACAGTGATTGCATCCCCACTGACCCCATCTACCATTTTGATCCCTTTCCCTGATTCGCCCATGTATTTCGAACTGAAAGCAAAGGTAGTGCCTTTTACGGGCGTGGTATCGTGCTTATCGACCAGGTAAATACGGTAGGGTGGTAAACACTGGTTGTTCTGAGGATCAATACCAATTTCAAAACGATGCAACACGTAATAACTGGATGGGGCAGAGACAGCACCCACCAGCAGCATCAGCAAAGCATGTTTTTTCCACGGGCGCTTTTGCTTATAGACCTTCTTCCAAAGAGACTTCGCTGTGTCCTTGACCACGGTACCCCCGGTTAGTTGGCTGACGGTGAAACAGTTTGCGGGATCTGCATATGCGCCGGGTATTTATATAAAGCCGACTCATTTATAACCATGTAGCCTGCCTTCGCCATTGCCTCTGCGCGTGCGTGAACTAGTTTTACTTGAGGGTCACTGAGAACCTTTCCGTTTGCGCCGGTATAACTGACCACGGCAATGTAGTCAGTTGGTGCAGCAGGAGGGACAAACCGCCCATAAAGGGCGGCTCCCAGGAATCCGCAGAGTAATGAAACGGCTGCGGTCTTAATCATGCGGCTTTACCTCTTTGTCGCTCTTCAAGAATGGAGTTGATGGCATCCTGTGTGGACAAGCCTTGTGCTTTCCGTTTTCGGATCGCAGCTACATCGTCCGGCGCTGTGGAGTACAACAGCATCGAGAAAGGATCCACAATCAACCGACTAATCCCCTGGCCGGATTTGGAGATAACGTAAATCTCTGAGTAAATACCTCGGCTCGAACGCACCGTTTTCAAGAAGCGGTACCCTGCATCATCCAGTGCTAAGCGCTGGTGGTGTTGAGCTTCGTTCACCGCAGATTCACTCTGACCAAGTAACAGCATAAACGCAGAGTTGTCGGCGATAGATTTTCCGACGCTATCTTTGTAAATATCGTTAATGGATTGCGTGATCGTGATGGCCGCACCGTTGTATTTACGGAACCGGCGATAGCCTTTCTCAATGAATGCGCCGATGTTTCCTTTAAGCAATGCCCAAGCTTCGTCGATAACCACGATTTTCATCTGGCCGCGATCACCCATGAACATGTCTTGCTGGATTTGGTAAATCAGCTGCAACAGTACAACCTGCTTCAGGTGCTCAGAGCTTTCCAAGCGCGACAGTTCCAGAACCGTAAACGGGTTACGGAAGTCGATGTTGTTTTTGCCCACAAAGTACTTGCCGTACTGACCACGGCTGGTGAATGGGTACAATTGGTGACCCAGACGTTTGATGTCATTCTCTTCATCCGACAGCAGCGATTCCGCCACCATATCAACTGTGGTTTCCTTACCATGCTTGCGAACGAGAATGGCAACGTGCTCTTTCAAACGAGCTTCTTCGAAGTCGTTCAGGCCTGCTTTAGGCGCAGCCATGACAGAGAGAAGTCCGATGATCAGATCCTCTTCGCCACCATCTTCGTTGTCCGGATTTTCACCGAAGTAGTCTTCAATCAGTTCAAAGAAGTTGAGGCAGGGCTTCTTATCAGGGTGGAAGTCGAGATAGTCCCCGTTGTAGGTCTCACAAATATTTTTGTACGAATCACCCACATCGATACACCAAACCTTCGCCCCCAGACTGCGATAAGCAGTAATTAGGTAGTTGGTTAAGAACGACTTGCCAGAGCCGGACTCCGCCGCAATACAGGCGTTGTAGTTTGTATCTGAGTCGAAAAGGTCGAGCATCTGCACTTGGCCGGAGCGGGAAGTCAGCATTAGAGCTGGATTGCTGGTACCTTGCCAGTCGGCGTAAAGAGGAGAAATAACCAAGGCTTCGCTCAATGCCAGCGTGCGGTAACGTCCCATTGATTTTTCTGCGCCTGCTTCGTTGAACATTGGCAGGGAGGAAAGGAAAATAGGGGCAACAAAGTAACTATCAGGGATCATCTTGAACTGATAGGTGTTGAGGTAGCTGGCCGCTTCCTGGCTCGCACGGAATACTCCGTCTTTGGAGTTGGAGAAGATGGTGACGGTAAACTTGGCCTTACAGATTGGTTCACCGTTATCCAGTTTGTCGCTTAGTAGGTCATACCCTTCACGAATAGTCTTCAGTGAGGGGATCCACTTCACCATTGGTCCATCGGTTTGTTGCACAATCCAGTTACGTTTCTGCGTGAACTTGGTCTTCGCGTTTTGCTGATCGAAGAAAATCATGCTCATGGACAGGATGCAGGACGACTTAATGCCGGTCGCGCCACTCATCATGTCACCGAGGAAGTATTGCGCCTGCCCAGGGAAGAACCGCTTAGGTAATTTCTTGGCACTTAATGTCCGTATAAACGTGGTACCGGTTTGTCGCTCACCACGCTGATTTTCGTCTTCTGGACTACCGAAGGCGCAGTATTTGTTGCGGATGAAGAACTCACGATCAGGGTCAACAAGCTGCTCCGAGATCATCAAATCATCCTGCACTTGCAACGGATTACGGTCACGCCAAGATGCCGTTTCGCCTTGGTTTAAAATGGCAGACAGCACGTCGATATAACGGTCGCGCGTTAGGGTGGCAGGGCACAGGCCGGTGATCCCCAGCGTCGTATCGAACGTGTTACGGAATTCAGAAATCAGGTTGAATTCCTCTTCGCGAAGGTCGTATTCATTCTTCACTGGCACCTTAACTGTGATCAGCAATAGGCAGTTGCGTACACGGGTTCCCGTTCCCTTCATGGGGAAGTCGGTGCTGTGAAGCAGGAACTTAGAACGGTTGTAGATTGCGTCACGCAACACTTCGTCTTCGCAATCCATGCGCAGAACGTCCATCTGATTAATTTTGCCAACGATATTCGGGCTGGCAATCAAGTCGAACTGCACAATGGTTTTCGCCGGGAAGTTGGACGACAGCAACGTTTGTAATTGCTGCATCTCTTTTCCGCTAGTACCGGACAGCGGACGGCAAAGGAAGCCGAATCCGATGTACTTGTTGTCACACAGAAAAATATGGTTCTGCTCATCGTATGCCCGAACAGGGCACACATCAGAGAAGCGTCGAATTGATTTCAAACGCTGTACGATAATGGACTCGCTCATCTTAACCCCACAGAAAGAAGAACTTATTGACCAGCCAGGAAGGCTTTGAGACCTTGTTTTGGTGCACCGATACTGAAAACACCGTCGTCACGAATAATGAATGGCACCATGCTCACACCCAACACCTGAGCGGTGATCGTGCGTCTCGCCAGTGCTTGTAAGTCGCAGTCTTTGACTTGGTCAAACTTGGTTTTCTCATGCGCAATGATTGCACGATCGGCACGATAGCGATCGGAGGCGCAGTACAGCTCTTTGTTGCGGATTTGACTTGGTTCGCCTAGGGCACCCAGTGAAAGCACGTTTACCGTGTACTCATGCGGGTCGAGATCGGCAAGTTGATTAAGGGCAGCGGCACAATGCGTGCAGTTCGGGTCGGTGAACAAAATGGCTTTTTTCGGCCCATTCCCCCAGACAGCCGGTTGCAGATCAGCGATGTTTAGCTTTAGCTCTTTAATCGGAATGATGCTGGCGTACTTGGTGATGTCGTCAATCGTGGTCAGGTCTTTCTTGGCCCAGGTGTCATACATGGTGCCTTTAAACAGGTAGCGACCATTTGATGACAGTAGATTGACCTTACCGTCAACCTCCAAAGCAATGATACCATTGGTTGGCACAACGAATCGCTTGACGTCCTTGCTGTCCTTTGGTGCATTCATGAAGGCTTTATTGTTAAACACGGTATCAGCGCTCACGTCAGCACCTGCAAAAGCAGAAGCGGCAAAGCTGGCGGACAAAATCAGGGATAATACTTTCTTACGTAGCTTCATTGGTGTGCTCCTGTGAATGAGGCTACATTTTCAACGGTGCGTAGGTTGATTGACAGCGAAAAGGCCAGCAAAACGAGGTAGAAAACGGGTTGGGAAGGGTTGGGCGCTTGGGATGTTTTTTCAGAGGACAGAAAAAGGTAAGGCCGTTCGAGGGAGAACGGCCTTGCGCATGAATCCATTTACCAAAATGTCTGAGTGGGGTTATCCAACGCGGGGGTAAGTCATGCATTGAATGTCAGTATTGGCAAAATGCGGTATGGTTACCATGCGTCGATAATATTAATCTCAAACTCTATAAATAGCAATGAGACCCAGAACGAAAGAAAGCCGCGCTAGGCGGCTTTCATAATGCAACCGGCTGTATTTAAGGGGGAATATTAAATCATTCAGTTTGCATTAATTTCAGCGTCAGCATTATTTGTTAGGTGCTTGCGGACTAGACACCGCCGCTGGCGTGGTACTCATTGGGCGGATTGCCGCACTTCGGGTTGCGGCATGAGAGGCTCCAACTTCCCAACGACGCGGCTCAATCTCGGTGTACACGTAACCCGGCACGTTCAAGTCACCATCTGCGGACTCGTAGGGGTCAACCAGAACACGCATCACTTGCGCCTGAGTACGGATCGGCTGAGGGTTTGCCGTTGCAGCCGGTACCGGCACATAACGGCCACCCGTTGCTACGCCACCTGCACTAACGCTACTTGAGGTACCGTTTCGTTTCAGGTCCACAGGTTTACCCGACAGTTGCTGTTCCGACACTTCATCAATACGGTCTTGGTAGTCATCACCATCGGTCAGCTGATGGATGTCACGGATGTTCATACACGTCACCGCATTGGGCATCCCCTTACAGCCATATTCTGAATTACCATCCACCAGCGAACAGCCTGACAATGCAGCGAGACCCGCCGTAGCGACACAGATTATTAAAAGACGTTTTTTCCACATAATTAGTTAGCCCCGTTGGAATTGAAAGTTGTTGGTGTTGCCTTGCCGTTAGGCTTGACGCGAGTAAATTTCAGTGTCACGCCTTTTTGAACGATAAAATCGACACTGCGGCCCGGATCGATTTCGATCACTGGGAACAGGTCACCCGCCATGTTCATGTAAAAATCAGCCAGGCGGTCTAACGCACCACCTACACCGGCAATGGCTGCACCTTGAAGCGCCTCACTGCTCATTACCTGCTCATAAGGTGTGTTATTTTTCTTACTGCTGTTGTTGTCACGCGTGACGTTGATGGTTGGAATGCTTTGAACACTGAACAAAGAGGATGCTGCTTGCAGGAAGCCCGCGGTCAGTGCTTTAGCCAGATACTGGCCTTGCTTGGTCACCAGACGACCACGCACACCAGCTTTGCCGTCTTCACCCACCGCATAGGCATCAATCGGTGATTCGAACACAGCACCGTCATCACGGATGCAGGTGATCACCTCAGAACGGAAGTAGCCTCGTTCAGACGACAGCTCACCAAAGCCAGCGGCCAACATGCCACACTCACGCACGTCAGCTCGGAAACGGTTAGGCAGAATGGCATCTTTCTTAATACGGATCAGCGCCGGGTATGGGTCTTTACGTGCGTTCTGTGATGTGGGTGCATCCATACCAGAAATAAACACACCGCTCAGGATTGAAGTCGCTGGGAGGTAAGTCTGGAAGGATGGGTCATCATCAGGGTCTGCGGCTGCAACCTCTTTAATGTCTTCATGCACAGAGACAATATCCGGAGTGGCAGGGGCGACTTTTTTGCCGTCCTTGCCCTTAGCATCCGTATCCAAGCCGAAGTCGGCCGGATTAGGTTGCTGGGAGTTCTCATACACACGCTGAAGGGTATCGTTGTTATTCAGTTCATCATGAACACTGTCTGGCGTTAACTTCTCCACACCTTGCTTGGCATCTTTGCCTCCATTATAGATGTCTTTTGAACGAACAGACTTAGTGTATGGCATAACAGTTGCTGCCGATTCGACGCGCTTTTTCAGTTTTTCCTGTTCAATGCGGTCAGATCTTTGCTGCTGCTCAATGGTGATCAGCCGTTTGTTGATCTCTTCCACGTTGAGGGACTTTTTTAAGTCCGTGATATTGGTGTTTTGCTTTTCAATGGACTCACCCAAAGCGCGCAGACGTGCAGCAATTGCGTTCTGGCTTACGCCCTGGGTATCGGAATCAGTCAGCACGCTGGAAATGATTTGCTCTGAAGGTCCCCGTGATGCTGGTTTTCGTGATTCAGGCATCAACATCAGTATGGACGGGATCAGCACCACCAACGTACCACCCCAAACAAAAAGGCGTTTCTTCTTGGCGTCCAGAGTTTCCCAGCGTTCTTTAATTTTACTCATCGTCGTATTACTCCGCTAATTTTGGACGGACAGAATCATCGACTTGCGCCTGCTGAGACTGATTGCGAATGACAAAGTACGCTTCAGTCTTTTGACCTGGTTGAAGCGTGTTACGACTCCACAGGGCGCGCGCTGCGAGGTTAGGGTGAGTACACAGGGATTCATCTACCGTGATGGTAGATGCACCGGTATTTTGGGCCACACCCACAATGACACTGAACTGACTGCCCTGGATGTACTGACCACCTGCGAAGCTGTATTTGATATTGTCCTGCGCAGTGCCTGTGCTGAAATTACAGTTTGGAACACTATTACCCCGACCTAAACTACCCATTGCATAGCCCGGAGGGATATCACCCAGCGCGACTGCACGCAGAATGTTGCGGATAGTTTCGACGTAATTATCTTTTTGTTCCCATTTACGGGCTTTGGTTTCGTTACCGCCGTACATCACATTGCCTGCTGACTGCGTGTAACCAGACGCTGCTGGCGAATTTCCCACTTTACGGGAGAGCATTAACGAGGCTTGTACGGGCGCTATCTTTTGAGGAACCAGAGATAAAGACAGTGCGACGCTTTCATCGCCTTTTTCGCTGATGTACAGCGCGACCGGATTGGTGGAGCTCGTGGACACGTAAATCACGTTACCTTGGACACTTACCTTCACGTCAGACAATTGCAAACGTTGAACAGTCGGGCGCTCAAATGGGGTAACGATACGGTTAAGCTGGCCGATTGAAATCGGGATCAGGGTATTCACGCCGGGCTCAACGATTAGGTCTTGACGAGAGGGAATGACATCATCCGTTAAACGAACAGGCTGAACAATGGAGTTAGGCACAGGCTGGACGTTGATACCGTCCACAGCGGGGTTGTCGCTGGAGCTGGCATTCATAGATGCGCCCGCCGTAGCGGTGTGGTTACCTTTTGACGAAGCTACGACAACTGGCTCATCAGACGCAGAGTCTCCAGAGCGTTGAAGCACAACGCCGTTATCAACTGACAGTGTATTGCTTTTTACGTTAAGACCATTCGCAATGGATGGTCCGGCAGTGATTGACGCGATTAACAGCGCCAGAATTTTTACGTGTTTACTATTCAACATTTGTTCCCCCGAACAGTGACGGACGCAATACACAGGAAGTTACCGCGACGGTTTTGTTAGTGCTGTTCACTTTGTTTACCAAGCTTTCACTTATTCGTAAAAGCGCTCAAATTGTTTATAACCCGCACGAAGCGGGTGACGAAATTTAGGAGTTTGGGTCTCCCCAGATTTATTTGTCGCCTTTTTTGTCGCTCGGCAGTTCAGCTTTACCTTGCTTGATGTTGATGAAGGTCAGCACCGGACGGTAACCTTTCACATCAATTGACATCTGGAACGTAACGGATTTAACGATAGGGTTACCCGTGATCCCTTCAAGACCTTGGCTACCTTCAACAAAATAAGTGCCGGGGGCTTTGGGGTCGTGATATACACGGGTTGGCGTGAAGCTCAGACTGATACGGTCACGTTTAATTTGGTCAATCTGGTCGTCAATACGCTTCATAACCTGCGAGTAAATGCCCGCATCCAGGAATGGCCCGATAGACTTCTTCAGCATGTCCACAGAGTCTGGCGTTGCGTTACCCATTGAGTTAGCCAGGTAGATTGCCCACGCCTGCATATAAGGCTGACCTGCCGTCTTCTCATCTAACCAAGTGGTCTCGGTTAAGTTAGGTGGAACGATTGTTACGATCTGTGAACGGTTCATCAGCGTGGTGGAGAGAATGCCGATACACATAATGGAGACAACCAACACCAGCTTCAGCGTGGTGTTTTCGCCCTTCATGTTCAGTAAACCTTTTTTGAAGTCTTGGCTCTTCATACAATAAATTCCCGGTCGAATGCGTTAGGTACAATGGTGCTTTTCCCGAAGGAAACACCGAACTTCCAGTAACACAGGTGCAAAAAGTATTTTTCTGATGCTTTTTGCAGGAAGCTGCCGTAAAAACGGGTGATCACGATACCGATGAGTGACATCGTGAAGAGACGACCGGTGAAGACGCCGATCCCCAGGAAAACAAAAAATGGCATCGCTTCATCAACGCTCCAGAAGAAGAACTTCGGTGGATCATCGACAGAATGCGAGATGTAGACTGGTTCACTCATTCTTACCCCCAATTATGAAACGAAATACCCGAACCCCTTCGGGTGCTATAACACTGTACGCAAGCTTTTTTACTTCTCACCCCCCTGGGCTAATTGCGCCATCATCTGCATCAAGCCGGTTCCGTTAACGGAGCCTTGAACCATTGCCGACTTATCGCCATGCACCACGATATTTGCGGGCGTTTGTTGGATGTTGAGACGCGCTGCTTCTTTGACGTCTTCCGCGATTTTGGCGCTAGGGCGCGCGGCATTTACACACTCAATAATGCGCTGACCATCCAGACCGTTGTTCTCCGCTAACTTATCGAGAGGCGTTGCCAGGCCATGTCCGTCAGAGCGGGTGTCAGCGAAAATTGCACGCGCCATTTTGTAGAATGCGGGGTTACCACCTTGCTCTGCGGCACACTCAGAGGCGAGTGACTCAGTGCGAGATGACTGTCCGTGTACTGGGACGTGTTTGAACACCATTGCAATATTGCCGGATGAAGAATCCACCAGATCCATCATCTGTGGGAAATGAGTTTTGCAGTACGGGCACTCAAAATCTGAATACTCAATGACGTAAAATTGAGCGTCTGGGTTGCCGTAGATACGCTCACTGTCCGTAGACGGCGAATAGGATTTAGAGGGCTTATCACCTGTGCTAAACCCGATTGCGTTGTCTGTTTTAGCCTGTTGGGATACCTTCAGACCAGAAGCCGCGATGTATCTGTCAAACGCTGATTCCAGATCCGCGCGATTACCAATAACACCGCTATTGCTGTCTGCCACGACAGCCAAGTCATTGAGCATGCGTGACTGCTTATCCAGTTGGTAAACGGCATAGCCGGACGTAGCCATCATGACGGCCAAAGGAACACCGTAAAGAAGCCATTTCAAACCATTTCGCTTAGCCATTAGTAACCTCGGGATTGTTGTAACTGCTCGGGAACGAAAACCATGTCAGGCTTTTTCAATTCACCGCGTTTTTTCATCTCGTTATGCTGAGCCTGCATTCGCGGCAGTAAAATCTCAGCCATTTCTTTATCCATTACCGACTGGTCTGTCAGGTAGTCTGTCTTCTGAATATGTTTCGCGATGACCGCAATACGTTCGGTCTTGTTTGTAAGAACTACAGCGGTACATAAACTGGCAGTAAAGCCGAGACATAAGACGCCGGATAACACAATGTGCTTCATTTCAGACATAGTTCACCTCGGGGGATAATTTACCATTCAGGTTTTGGTGCGGATAATGAAAAGCACCGCAAAACGCGGCGCTTTTCGGGGTAGGAGTTTAGATACGTTTTGGCAGGTTACTAATGAGCAGCGAACTACCTATCGGGATCATCACAATCATGATGAGCGCCCCTATCATTGGCGGTACTGGAAGGGGGACGAACAGAGACAGCAAGATACTGTAAACCCCCCAACCGATCAGCACCATGCTGCGGCGGTTAAGGAAAGGAGATGAATAGGCAAAGGTGTATCGCTTGGCGTTCCATCGCATGATACCGGCAAAGATGGAGGGCAGCGTGACCACCAGCATATACGGCATCCAGTAGATGTTCAGTGTTAAGCGATACACGATCATATAAAACCAGTAATTCAGGTTTTCGGCCATGTTACGAAAGATAGACGCGAACAGATAAAGGGGCCCACCTTTGTTTGCCATATCATTCGCATCAAGTTCATAGAAATCCCTCAAAAAACCATCCACACCGGTATCGACAAAAAACGAGCGGTAGTTCTGGTTAACGTCAGAGATCACAGGTGTGAAGTCCGAATCACCGATCAGTCTCTGGCCCCAGGCGACTTCTTTCTTCACGTTCTCGTAAAAATACGAGGCCGGGAAGAACATGGAAATGACGAACAGTACCGCCGTACTGAAGATAATGATCATCTTTATCGTCTGGGGCCACTTTTCTTCAGTCAATTGATCAAGCATGTAAAATCCTTAATGCGAGTTTGTCGGCCACCGCATTAATGAGCTCGCTGTTCAGCCTGCGGGGCAGCTTGCTGGTGGTCGCCAGCTCTGTGAACCCCATTTTCCCGCCGAGATGTTCGGTGACGAAATTTGCCAGCGTAATGAAGTAAACCGCTAGACGTTCCCAATCATTCAGTGGGCAATCGGTCTGTTGGTTATAAGCTGTGACCGAAGATTGCACGGCATCCGCCACCCGTCCTTTTGTCAGGTCACATGGCAACAATGAAATTAGTGTTTGGGTGATTGGCTCTACACACGGCCAGATCAGCGTTAAGCTGTCATAGGCGTTACAGTCTTCCTTTCGCAAAAAATAGGTTTTCATCTTGTTCATCATTTTTTACCCCCAACACGAATACGCGACTTTTCGCCTCGGACTTTTTTCTCGTATAGCTTCAGGAATTTCAAGGCCTTCTTGCTGGCCTGATTGAAGGCCTTATCCCCCTTAGGTGAAATGATAATCGGCACCTTACCTTTGACGATTTTGTTCGCCTGATTAATTGCCATGAATTCAAGGTTCGGTAGCCAGCCCAACAATGGGGATGGGAACAGCTCACCTTCCTCTTCCATGATGCGCTCACTGACCGAGCCGGTGATCATCTCCGGGTCAGCACCCGCGCTAGACCCGTGTCCGCGCATCACGTATTTGAACTTAGTCATCGGCACACGCTTCATTACCGCTTCTTGTGCATCGGGATCCGGTGTACGCAACGCGGTAAAGTGGTTGGTATTGGTGATGATTTGTTTCATCTTCGCTTCAGAGCCCAGGCGTGCTTCAAAGTCACTGGTGGACTGAGATGAGATGAAGAGGCGGAAGCCCGCACCACGGGTTTTGTTCAGCATCTTGATCACCTGATCGTTGATAACTTCAGCGGCCTCGTCGATCAGCACCATTACTGGAGCCAGGTCATCGCCTCGGGGCTTCATGAAGTTGTACACGTCCGCCGACACACTGGTGATGTCAGACAAAAAGATGGAACCCACTGCCGAACCAGTTTCACCATCCGCCAAGGAATCCAGCCCCATGTACAGCATGCCGCCAGTCGTGATGATGTCTCGCACGTTGGAGATAGGGCGGAAGTCATTCAGTTGTGACTCGTCATCACTGTCCGGGGAAAGCAATTCGGCCATAAAACCCTGAGTCAGCTGACTCAGGATAGGCATAACGTTCAAGATCATCTTCTGGAAGTGCTCTCGTTGGTGACCGAGCATATCCAGACCGGCTTCAATGCTGGGAAAACTGCGGTTTGCCTTGATATCGTTGCGGTAGATTTCCGCACAGATATCGGCGATTTCCTTTGGCCCCTTCGCCTTGTTTGCATAGCGATCCATGCGCATGGCGAAGATTCGGTCAAAATCATCCTCGCCCAACACCTGACGGCCAATTTTGGTCACTGACTTAATGATGAGATCGGCCAGGGAAGAAACGTCAGATCCCAACTGGGTTTTCACGTTCTTGAGCGTTGGCTTTATTTCGCAGACTTTCATCAGCTCAACAACCGTGGTCAAGGACATGATACCGAATGACACGAAGGGATCACTGGTGCCATCGGCGCGCTGAATGACGGAGGTTATGCGGTTCGCCACTTCCCCGGCGCGGGTGTAGTTCGTGATAGGTGAAATACGGGCGGATTTCTCGGGGTGCGCCAGTGACATATAGTTGAATTTATCTTCCCGGTTCACCAGCCGTAGGCACATGTTCATCCAGTCAGCTAACTCTTCATCGTTTTTCGGATCGATGAGGATGAGGGGTTGCTTCTTGAGCGCTGCCTGAAGGATAAGCAACTTATAATAGGTTGTTTTACCAGAGCCAGTTGTCCCGGTCACCAGAGTGTGCAATGACAACAGGTCTTCAGCAACACGGATCCATTCTTCAGATTCGCCCAGCGCATGTATCCAGCCAAGGCCCATGAAGTTTTCAGGCACTTTGCTCACGAACTTTTTAAGGTCGCGCTTGACGAGTTCGGAAGCTAACTGGCCTTCGGGTTGACGCCACTCAAATCCGCGTCCCAGCAGATAGCAATCGGGAAACTTCATCATTACGTCGATAACGGCTTCGAGATCCATTTTCAGGACGTTAGGCTTGCGCTTCAAGCGACTCTTGTGTTTGTAAATATCCCACGCAGAAGGCACGGAGCGAACTGCATAGGCTGCTTGAACCGCAACCGCTAAGTAGCATGGTACAGAAGGCATATTGAATGCAGCGTTGACTGCCAGTGAGGCAGCAATCCCCACACCCCAACCGGCGATTTCCAGCGCCTCAAAGTTGGGACGCCAACGCATGTTATAACTCCACTCACTCATTATCGTTCACCATGAAATTTTGAATGTTGCTGTTCACGAGGATGTAATCGACACCGGTACGTGTCACATAGTCGAAATTATCAATCAGCACTTGCTGAAACTGATTGGCGTTAATATTTAGGTCCTGCGCGATACGTCGCTTTTGCAGTGAGGACAAGGCGATTACTGGGTCACCATTGAATGCGGCTTTATTGGCCCCCTTGGTAGCGATGGCGCGATAGACTTCTGTCATATCGACACTGACGTCTGACAAATCGAACGGACTCAGATTTGAGCGATAGCGGTTACCAGAAAGCTGGTCGATGTCAGCGTTAAGCTCTTTACGCAGGTAGAAACACATTTGTGAACGGTGGGTGTAATACTCACAAGGGGCTTCCATAAACGGATACCAGATCCAGTCTGCATCCCGCATTGGCTCAAAGAGGGAGTCTTCAACCCCGTTTTCAAGAATAATGCAGCAGTGGCCGCTTTCATGGAAAAGGCTTGAAGAGTTTGCTGCAACATAGGAGGCCAGTTTGTCCTTGGCGAGATCGGGCGCGCTACGGAAAATTGGGCTCTGATCTTGATGCAAAGAGGTCAACTGCTCGACACCGAATGCAGCCGCGTTGTTCTTGTCGTAGCCAAAATCGTTATCCTGAGCCGGTTCAAAATTGCCGTTATCCACTTCATCCTGAACACGTTGGATTTGAGCGCGCGCTTCGGCCATCGGATCAATATCCGGTTTGGCTTCCATTAAGTTGCGCTCGTCATTCTGATAGTCATCCGTGACTGCGTGGTACTTCAGGGTCTCCCATAAAGATAGCGTTTCACGGTCAAACTCAGGCTCTTGATAATGCACCATCGTTGTAATTGGGGACGGAGTTTCGTCATCAGAACCTTGCTTGCTCAATACGTCTTTGAGGCTCAGCTGTTGCGGTTCAACCTTGTTTTTTTTCAGTTCGCGTGACGGCACCTTAATAGGCTGACTCTGCTCAACCGGTACGGATGGAGCCTGGAAGGCTTCCCCTGGCTTTAGATTAGCCAGCTCTGCTTGGGCTTTGGCTTTCGCATCCTGTCGTGCATTGACCTTTTCATAGTCCGCATCAGACAGCAGTTTCAGGTGATGCAGCAGCTGGTGGGCGTTGTCCGGAGTTACAGGGTTAGAGGCACCAAACATATTTTCCAATGGGCTGTCATTCTCATCCGGCAGTAGTGTACCTCCCTTGAGGATTTCAGGATCGACGTCAGCCGGAATGCTGTTTTCGCGCGGTACTTTATTGCCCACGTAAGGGCGGCTTTCTTTCAGTACAGGGATATTTTTCCCTTTACTGGTTTGAAACTCACGCCACTCGCTCTCAATTCGAATGCGGGAGGAAATAGGCAATGGCTCCATTGTGTCCACAAACAGGACGTCCGGAGAGATAAGACGCAGGCAACTCAACGCCACTTTCGGCTCTTTGCTGTTGCGCGAATCTCGGTCATTCATGATGTGGGGGGCAATGCGCCAATACGCGGTATCTTCGTTTTTGTTTACGTTCGGAATGCACAGCTTATAGCTCATCATCAGATCAGCTAGGCTGTTGGCCGATTGAGGGATCACTGCACCGGATTTCTTCACGGTGTTGGTGATGTCTTTGACTGCCGTACCCCAAACGATAAACACGCCGTAGGTGGTTACCCAAATTGGGTTACCAGGCTTGTTGGGTTGCCAAACACCTTTCTTTAATAGGTGGCGCATGGCATCCACAATACGTTGGACAGCAGGCACACCCGACTGTGTTGCACGAACCGCGTCACCGCCGTAACGTTGCAGATCGTGACGGACAGAAATAACGTCAGACTCCTTCACAATCTTCAGGATCTTGTTTTTCATTTCGGATGCCGTTTCGTCGGTGGCATCCAGTCTAACGGTACTCACTGCCATAGCCCGAGTCAGCTCGTTATAGATGTCGTTACCTTCGCTCAGCAGGAACTCATGCAGGATTTGCGGCACGATCATCATCATCATAGCCGTGGTGCTTGAGTGGTGTTGTTGGTGCCGCGAGCTCTTCCAGACTAGGAAATAACGTTCAATTTTATTGGCTTTAGCCCATTCATGAATAGGGGTTCGACCCGGAGGCCAGTGATAGGTACCTGACTTGTCCCAGACCTCGTAATCGGTAAATGGCTTACCAATGTCATGCAGCAGGCCAGCGGTTGCAATTGCAAGACGCCAGGCCAACATTCGGCTAGATTTCACCACAGGCATTTCCATCGAATCGAATTCAATGTTTTTGGCTTTACGAATGGACTGGAAGCACACTTCTAGCGAATGGCGCATCAGGCCACTTTGTGCCCGATGGTGGTGGTGTTCGGATGCGGGGAACAGCTGTACGAAATTCGCAAAGCTATCAAGCATCGGCATCATCAACTGGTCAAATTCGCTATCACGAATATTGAGCTCGCGTTTAATGGCCTGGATCATGTCAGTTTGTTTTTCACGCAGAATGTAGTTACCCGGAATCAGTGCAGGGAAACCAATTTCGGCAGGCGGGTAACGCAAGATGTCTCCACGCACAACCATTGAATCCACGCCGTCGCGCATAGAGTCGATTTCTTCGAGGGTCTCCAGAGGGATGTTAATCTCTTCCTGTTCCTCATTTTTTTTGCCAAACAGCGTTTTGATGATCTTCAGCATTTAAAGCTCTCCGTTGTAGTGCAAGTACGATAACCCATGACGGGGTGCAGGCTGGAACGAAAAGGCCCCCGTTTTGTCGCCTAAAACGGTAACTGGAGAAATTAAAAAAAAGGATAATGACTGTGCTTTCTAACCGGAGAAGAAGTGATGAAAACCCGTAATCGTTTCGCATTGCCCTTGTTGGCAACTTTAGTCATTGCCACCTTGACCGGGTGTGCCGCTGACAAACCAACGGCCCCAGAACGTACTTACGTTGATGAAACGCAGGTGACTGTGGTCAAGGCGACTTATCCAGAGGGCTATGAGTTTTCAGAGTCCTACTACAGTACAGAACGTGGCGGTGCGGCACTGCGCCATCCAGGCTATCAGCACACGCGGGTGAGCCCGTATGCGGTACATGATCAGACAGGTAAACGCTATGTTGCTCGTGATCTGGATACCCAGATTTTGCTCACCAGCGTATCCAGTACGGCCTATGCCAATGGCCCGCGCGGGACGTTTACGCAGTCACCTAGATTCTGCGATGAAAACTCTTTCATGCTGCCGAACAGCAAGCAGACCGCCAAGCGGGGTGAGTACCTGCAAATTAAAGAGCGTTACTGCTCTACACCAGGTTACCGATTAAGTCAGCATGAGATTGACGTGCTGACCCGAGGTGAGCCAGAAGAACTGCGCCAGTATCGACTGAAAATGTATGTCGATAACCAATTCACCAAATTTTAAGTGACTACTAATTCTTAAGTGGGGTAAGAAAACGATGTCCAAGCAAGTCAAGAAAGTTCAAATCATCGGTCCTATTGCTATTGGCGTGATGATTGCAGTTGCAACGGGTGCCAGTGTCTACACTGCCGTGCAAACGAGCGATATCAAGACCAAACTGAACAGCCTTCAAGCGCAGGTGGTGCAGGTCGAAAACAACGGAAAAAGCTTGTACGCAAGTGTTGAGGGACACTTTGCGCAGTTAGCGAAAACCGGTGGTGTTGCGGGCGGTGAAGGTGGTGACGTGAAATCAGCGGTCAAAGCGGCGCTGGCAGGTATGGAAGAAGATAAACTGGCCGAGAAGCGAGCTGAGCTTTATAAAGGCTGGGAGCAGGTGAGTGTGAACAAAGATGGGCGCTATATTTACGGTAACCCGGATGCACGCTTCACGCTGGTGAACTACGAAGATCTGGAATGCCCGTTCTGCAAGCAGTTCCATAAAACACCGAAATATCTGGTCGATACGGCCAACAATGGTGCGGTGAACTGGGAGTGGCGTCACTTCAACCTGGCTTTCCACGAGCCGATGGCAACCAAAGCAGCCATGACAGCAGAGTGTGTGGCAGAGCAGAAGGGACCAAAGGGCTTCTGGGGTGCGACCAACTACTGGTTCGAACACACGCAGGGCAATGGCAAAGGTTTTGAAGACAGTGCAGGTATCCCGGCGTTGTTTGAGCTGGATAAAGCCGCGTTTGATACCTGTATGCAGGATCCGAGCATCATTCAGCGCATTAAGCGTGATATGGATGCAGGTATGAAAGATGGTGTAAACGGGACACCGACTACCCTAGTCATCGATAACAAAACGGGTGAACGTGAAAGCATTGTCGGTGCTCGACCGTTCGCAGGCTTTGTTGAAGTCATTGAGCGCATGGTGAAAGGCGAGTCTGAAAAAGCACCAGCTGCCGCACCTGCTAAAAAATAAAACCTGAAGCCCGGCTTGTCCGGGCAATCCTACTATCCAGCACAGAGAATATTATGCAAAAAAGTTTATTTTTAATTCCGGCGTTGCTGATTGCACTCAGCGTCTCGACAGCGGTTCAGGCCACCGAAAAATCTAGCGAATCAGATCAGATCCAGGCATTAAAGAGCCTGGCAAGCGGTGACAAGAATGGGGAACAGTTGAAACCGTTATGGGAACGTGGGGTTGATGGTCTTAATGCTAAAAAATGCGATATCAAAGAGTCGCTGCATGAACTCAGCAAAAAGATGGAAAATCAATTTGCGGGCGAGAATCTGGATGTGGAAACAACGGCACATGCACAGGCTAAGAATGATAGTCCTGACAAAGAGAGCTACGCCTGCCAGTGATTGCCATTTGTTGTATCAAAGCCAGCCTAGCGCTGTTTTTTTATGATAACATCCCATGCCTTAGGATTTTTGTTCTCAAAGAAGGGGAATTAAAGAACTTCATGTAAAGGAGATCCATTAACGGGTCGTTATTAATGCTTATTATGTGTAGCGATGCAGGTGCTCCTTCATGGTAAGCAATGATTCCACTCATGTGACTTGAACATTTCATCCCAGCTAGCCATACACAGCATCCTTGTAAAATTTGTTAAGGCGATAATATCATTGAATCGAATATAGAAAAGGCCCCTGAAGGGCCTTCTTTACACAATGACAATCGACTCATTTCGCTCACGCCGATGATTATACTGTTCGAGCAATTCCAACATTGAACCGTTGATGTTGATACGGCTCTGGGTGCGTGTAACTGCGACATACAGCAGGTTCATCTCATCAATAATGCTCTGCTTCGACTTCTTCATCATCAGCGCCTCAATGATGCTTGGGAAATCATCGTTCAAGATAACGTTATCCCATTCCATTCCTTTCGAAGTGTGAGCCGTGGTGATAATCAGATCTGCATCTTTGTGGCTTCTGGCTTCGTTCAGCCTCATAGTGTCCACCATGCCAGGAATATCAACATAGTTATCCATGAGTCGGATAGCGCGCGTCATGTTGGTGTCTTTCGTGGTCTCAGCGATTTCTTGAAAGTTAGCCCAGTTGCCATAATCGGTCAGCACTCGTGGGTTTTTAATCGCCTCATAGTTGCTCGTCTTCATGGCATGAAGATCAAGTAATTCACCCAGGTTATACTTTCCAATACCGCCGTTCCACATCACGCGCTTACCCATCAGGATTGCTTCATATGCTGAAGAGATGACGCCCATATAAGTTCGCGAGATAACGGCATGGAAACCTTGCTTGGCAATTTCTTCCGGAGGGCACACTTCATCCAATTTTCCCAGACCGACCAGTGGGTACGTTTCCCCAATCATAGACAGCACGACGTTGGCAAGCGCCGCAACCATCGGACCAAACCGGAAGGATTTTGTCAGCCTAAGTACGGACGCGCCTTTTTCTTCTACGACGCCGAGAGCATTTTCAGCACCTCTCCACCGGTTGATCATTTGGTGTTTATCGCCGACAAATAATTTCGCGCACTTGTTATTGAGAACAATATCAAGCGTTACAGGGTTGGCATCCTGCGCCTCGTCGAACAGGATAATATCGTAGGCTGCATCAAGAGCCGGGTTCGACATTTGGTAGAGCTTCAGCAGCGTGTTGTTCGTGCAGGGAACATCAGACTCCTGGTCAATTTGTTGCTTCCAGATCCGGCGAGCGGCACGCAGAGCAGCATCCACGCGGGAGGGTGGGATTTTATCTATGTTACCAATATCCTTTAAAACGTGTGAAGTATTGATTTCATAGTCCGCCGAGTTCATAAAGTGCGACAAACCATTAATTGCCAGCTTCACCACGCGCCAGTCCTCTTCCCCCATCAGGTCTCGATATTCCTTTACCTGAATGTTCAGTTTGGTCTTATGACGATAGTGCTTAAAGCGGGCAGCGGCCAGTGCGTGCGAGGTTTTGCAGTCCACGTTTTTTGGAAATTTCTTCTCGGCCTCTTCCCGGATAGACTTGTTGAAAACCAAATAAAGCATCTTTTTGTCTTTGTGGGTATCCGCATAGACCTTCAGTGTGAAAGTTTTGCCTGACCCCGCGTAGGCTTGCACGCAAACCATCGACCCAGGCTCTGCCTTATAGTCAATGATTTTCTGTTGCTCATCAGTTGCTGCCATGAGGCTTCCTGTCGGTTGAAATAGACGTAAATCATACGATTTTTGCAACACAGAAGGCACCGAAAAGGAGGCCAGATCGGGGACAAAAAAAGCTGACTAATTGGTTTGTTCGGTGTCTCATAGAAGCTATAAATTAGGGGGTATTTTAATACTAAATGCGGTAGTCGTTACCGGTTTAGAAATCTCCGATACAATAGGCAAAATATCAATGAAAGATTCCGACCAAGAACCACTTAATGCAGAATTGATAAGCCCTGAGTGCTTCGTGAAAAATATGCGGGCACTGTATATGAAGAGCACTCGAGCACTTCGTGATTCCGACAGGCAGGCACAAAAGAAAAAGCAATTGCAAAAGGCGGTACAAGATGCCACAACGCAGTTAAGCGAACTTTCCATTAAAAGCCTTGACGGGCAGCGCAGTGACTCTTTCCAAGCACAGCAGGACAAAACAGCGAAAGCGCTCAGGAAGGCAAATCGAAAATTGGCTAAGTTCTTTAATACAGCGGAAGAAGTGGAAGACCGCACAACGCTGGCCCTGACCAATCTTAGGGATTACCTCACTACCCACATAGATGAGAGGAATAAATAATGTTTTACGCATACACGGTCCTGTGGATGACTGCTTGGAGCCTCATTTCGATTTACGTGTATCGTAAGGATAAGCAGCAGGCGATTGAACGAGGCCCGCGAGTCGAGGAACTTACACTTGATGCGTTGGCTTTTCTGGGTGGTTGGCCGGGTTGCATTGTGGCTCAGCAGATGTTTAAGCATAAAACGCGCAGTGCGTACCAACGCCGCTTTCGTGCATTGGTTGGGGCATGGGTACTCGGCTACGCTTCTCTATGGTATTTCTTGTGGGTAGGGCAGCTGATTTAACGCGACACCCCCAAATAAATAAGAGGAGGCCATTACAAAGCGGCCTCCTTTTTGTTTACCTCCTTAATGGATAATGCAAAAATGCAGGTGCAAGTTGCAAATTTGCATTGCCATCGGAGGGAGTAATGATTTGGGATGATATCCGAGTCTTTTTAGCTATATACCGGACTGGGGCAATAAGGGATGCTGCACAACGTTTAACAATGGATCAAACTACGGTAACTAGGCGGCTGAATAACCTCGAAAAAACATTGGACTGCAAACTTTTCTTGCGCACTCAAGACGGATACATCCTCACTCCAGCAGGAATTAATGCCCTGGATAGTGCAGAGAGGATGGAGCGAGATGCAGTTTCATTTAAGCGCCTGAGCGAAGGAGTTAATAGTGAGCTTTGTGGTGATGTCGTTCTCGCTACAACCGACACATTGGCCGTGGACTTCATTTTACCGGCACTGAAAATCCTGCGAGAGAAATATCCGAACATCAGAGTGAGCGTCAAAACCTCGACCCGTATTTTAGACCTTTCGCGACGTGAAGCAGATATTGCCGTAAGAACGCTTCGACCAGAACAGGGTGACTTGATCGTTCGAAGACTCACTGAATGGGAAGTAGGGTTATATGCTACTCAGGAATATCTAGATAAGTATGGAATGCCTGTGGTTGGAACGCACTTCGCAGGTCATGAAGTTGCCATCTATCAGAAGGGGATCACTAGCAGGCAGGGTGCAACACTCGTTGGCGAGTCGCGTAAAGAGGCAAAAATAGCAGCCGAACTAGACTCCAGTTTTATGTTTTCCACTTTTATTTGTTCTGGCCTGGCCTTGGGTGAGTTGCCTGACTATCAGGCAACTCTTTATCCTGAGCTGATTCGACTGTGGCCGGAAAAGAAAAGAAAGAAAAATTACGAAGTGTGGCTAGTCATGCATACTGACTCAGCACAAACCGCACGAGTCAGAGCCGTAGTCAATGTTATTGCCGAGGTGTTCGAACAAAAGTGACATAAATAACTATATTGAGATGAATTTAATATAGAGTACGCAAATAACAAAAACCCAGCCGAAGCTGGGTTTTCTTGATTCTGGCCGAAGCAGGCAACTTAGATGCCAACTGGCAGTGCAGTGGTAACAGCGCTGGTGGAGGTCATCATGCCGTCGATGATGTCTGGCGCGTAGTACAGGCCGATAGCCGCACCAACCGCAACAGCGAAGGTCATCAGAGACTGGCGAACAACCGCAGCGGCAACACCGACGATTACGATCAGACCGACCAGCACGCGACCCAGAGAGCCCTGCATGTATTCAGTGATGGTCTTCCACACATCACTGAAACCAGTTTGTTCGGTGCCTTTTGCGTAGATGGCGGTCACGCCCAAGGCCAGAACAGCGGAAGCAGCCAGGACAGATTTCAGGTTACGGGCGGAGATGGTTTTCATCGTTAACATCCTTTCTTTGGTTAAAGTTACGTTTTGGATGTTCACCTGACTATTTAACGGGTTTCAGCAGGGAACGGATATAAATATACAGATACCGTATTCCTGTTTCATCAAAAAAGCCGGACAAAAAAGCCCATTGAACGCTTAAATAAGGTGACATTTTGATGCAAAAATGAAAATAGTAGGATTAAGTCGATAAAAACAGAGGTTAGTGCGTTTTATGTACTGGGTGAAATGGTGAACAAATCGCATGGATAAACGTTTTGTCACTGGTTTTTCTTGTGTTGTAATGGTCATCGGTAATACAAACTTCTCTAATGGTGACCCAATGACTATGAAGAAAACGCTATTGGTCAGTTCGCTGGCTTTCTCCCTCGCATTTTCAGCGCAAAGTGCCTCTGCTTTTAAGTTTGACGACCTCCTTAGTAAGTTGGGTAGTGATAACGCTCAAACCCAGCAAAGTGATCCGCGCACAGAGAAGGGGGCGCAGATCAACAATGAGACAAAAATTGTCATTGGATTTTCTCCAGAAGGCTCTGCCCAGAAAGCAATCATCAATACTATCCGCCTCGCCAAGACAGAGCTTCGCCTGGCTGCATACTCTTTTACTTCTCCGGAGATCGTGAAAGAGCTTGTGGCAGCAAAGAAACGCGGTGTAGACGTTAAAATCGTGGTGGATGAAAAGGGCAACAAAAGTAAGCATTCGCTTTCGGCCATGAACACCGTGCAACTCGCTAAGATCCCAATTCGAACTAATGGTCGCTATGCCATCATGCACGACAAGTTTATAGTGGTAGACAGGAAGACTGTAGAAACAGGGTCATTCAACTATAGCGCCAGTGCGAATAGCAGGAACAGCGAAAATGCCATTGTATTGTACAACCTACCAGAAGTGGCGGAAGTCTACCTGGAACACTGGGAACGACGCTGGAGTGATGGAACGGTGCCAGTCATGAACTATTAAGTTTTCCGCTTAATGATGACCGGCGTTTACTCCGCCGGCTCATCTACAGGCTCCAATCTATTTATATTCACCCAGCCATTTGCATCACCATACGCAACCAATAACCAACCATTATTATCTCCACCAATTGGTTTTGTCGCTCTCATTCCATTGACCTGAAGAATATCGCCGGGAACCACAAACCAATTATTGTTACGGCATTGCTCTGTCGGAGCTGCGTGAAAATAGGCTCTTCCTTTTCCGATTACACGCCATTTTGGTGACTGCGGGATGAAGGCTTCAAGCCGGATAGTGTTCAGAATTTGATGACATTCTTCCTCTTTTCTGAGGCATGACTGTAATCTTTGGCCTTGAGCAGGACTGAAAGTTAAAGTTTCCTCTGTACTCATCGACTGCAATCGATTTTTTTCAGGTCGTATGAAACCCACCCCAATTGGCCTGCGCCAGGGGATTCATTGGATGGTTTTTGGCTTTTATCAGAAAGCTGAATCATCAGTTCATCTCCCTCGCGGTTTTCGATGAAAATATCCAGCTTATCTGAAGTGACACGTTCCGATTGAATTAGTGCATGGTTACTACTGGCGATTAACTTAATTAACTCTAGGCGACATTGAAACAAATCCCCCGAATAAGTGGCGGGCATCGTGCCATCATCATCAATACCATCAATTGCCATTGATGGAAAAGAAACCAAACCCAGACTGAGGTAGATAATCGACGTTATAAAACGCATACAAATTCCTTGTTTGCACACTCACAAAAGTCTGCGTTGATTAATTCATTGTTACTATATTATTCATGGTATTCAACTTTTGAAATAGTCTAATACAGCAATCGTAAGCAATTCATCTATTGTCTGATAAAAAGGTGCGTGGTGATAAAGGGGGAGTTAATTGAGTGCGGGAACTAATAGCCACTTAAGTTAAAGTGGCTTTGGACTTATTTTAAAATGGCATACAGACCGGATTCGTCCGTATCGACAAAGAATGCCTGCCAGAGCTTTCTAGCCAGCGCCGGATTGATGACATTCACCTTTGTGATAGGCATGATCCGACTAAGACCCAGCCCCATAAAATGCTCGTAAAGCATGCGAGAGTGCCCACCAAACACGTTCAGCGGCTGGTTTAGAATATACACCACTTCCGCCATTGTCAGGCCTTCAACTTGCAATGTATAACCCAGCGCACGAGAACAGATTTCACGCATAACACCACGCTTAACCCGATAGATTTCATCCCCTGGGAAGTGCTGCGGTAATTCACTGCGGTCACAAGTTACGGGGTCGATGCCGTCAATATAACAGGCTGTATCATACTCTATGCGGTATTGCGGCTCACCTCGTGCATCGGTGTTTTGTAGGCTACCTACCGGATCAAGAATGGTTCCATCCTCCAACACCAGCCAGCCATATTGCGTATGAGATACAGAGAAAACACCGTGGTCACCCTCGTTAACAGCGTCTTTATGACGCGTTAGCCGAGTACCTAGCATTGCTTTACCACCGAAGATCCCCCTTTGCAGAAGGGCTCGACACACGAGGTAGGAGTGTTCGGACGTCCAATGTGCGTGAGGTATATCAATGCAATAGCTCGTTGAAATGAGACGGATCCCGTCGATAAGTGGGCTTATCATATTCGCTCCGATAAAAAGGCGTATCAAGGATACGCCTGTCCCATTGGTCTTATTTTTTTGCTTTCGGTTTTGCTTTTTGCTCTGGCTCCACCGTGGTGTAACGAAGGGAGTCTGTTCTTTGGCTCGGATCACCCACCCCTTGCAGAATAAGCGAGTATGTCCGTTTACCAGCAACGATAAATAGGTCTGTTGCTTGCGACCAAGCCGCTTTATTGTCACTACGCTGAACGCGAAGGATACCGCCTGGGAGCAGTTTTAATTGCCAGCCTTTTTCGTCAGACAAATAGGCGCTGATGTCCTCGCCTTTATCCGTAGGCAGAAGGAAAATTTTCGCTGCAAAGGTACTGTAGAGGTAAATCGTATCCTGTTGTTGGGCTTTGTACTCAACCTTTAGCGCTGAACCGGTGTAGTTCAGATCTGAACCTGTCATCGTTAAGGTTTGAGTGAATTGATTGGTGGCAGGGAGCTCAACACGCTCCATACGGATCGGCTCAGGCTCAGGAAGAGCCGAACGTGTTGGCTCAACAACTTCTGGCTTAGGTGCGGTAGCCACCAGGATCGGTTCATGAGCAACTTTTGCCGACTCAATCATCGGCGCAGCATTTACATCCGCAGCTTGGGATGGGGCAGATTCGACCACAGGAGTTTCATTTTCGGTGATACCGAACTTGGCAGGATCGTATTCACGGGCACTTTCAGCCGACTCAGGTGCTGACTGAACACTCTTAACGACTTCTTCAGCTGGCATAACTTCCGCTGTTGGCGCTTTCGAAGGTTTTGTTTCAACGACAACCGGCGCGTGAGTTTCTGGCGCACTGTCTTTCTTCAGTTGAGCAATTTCCAGCACAGGAGCCGCTGGCGCTTTATCAGCTTCTGCTGCGACTTCATTCGTACCAGATACCAAAGGTTCAGTGGATTGAGTGCTGCTATTTTCAATATCCGCCTTGACACTATCCGTCAGTGCGACACCGTTGTTACTGATTTCAACTGATAGTGCTTCGACCTTTTCAGCCGGAGTTTTATCGCTCGTTAAAATAACAGCTGCCATCGCACCCCCTGCGATAACTGCCGCGACGATCACTGAAAGTATCGTTTTCTTCGACGCTTTCTTGGTTGGTTCTGGCGTGCCCGCTTCCGCAGAGCGTTCACGTAATAATTCCTGACCGTATTCTGCGCCAGTGCCGCGTTTGTCAGTCATCTGTTTCCCCTCGAATTCATTCATGCACATTACCGATATCCGCAACGTTCGTTATGTTTACCCGTCGCAGTTCAGCCTCTTAAACCAGCCCCGCATAACGGAGCCATGACTAACGATGTTACCCTCATCGCTAGATTGGATTGCCTGGTGATTATAGCGACATTGTTTCCGCCATCGAAATTTCGAAGGGCGAAAAGGCCAACGTTTTGCTCTCCTTTTTTGGATGAGAAGTCAAGATGAAAAAAGAACGCCGATTAACGGCGCTCTTGGAAGACTGGAGTAAGGGAGCATTAAAGTTCGCGTGTACCGCGACAATCTGGGTACAGCGAACAACCGAAAAAGGCTGACTTACCTGATTTACGCAGAACCATCTTTCCACCGCATACTGGGCACAGCGGCTCTTTAGCATCTATGGACTGCGTGGCTGCGGACGGTTTAGGGTCTTCTTGCTCAAGGTCACCGTTGCCCTTGATCATCTCAATCAGCTGAGAACCATCAAGTAAAATTACTTTCCCTTTCACGTTTTCACGCAGAGCAAACTTCCACGCCTCATCGGTGAACAGGCCTGATGTGATAATGAACCCACGATGAAAACCATCTGCCAGTACCACACCGTAGATCTCACGAACGATTGCCACACCAACGCGGTTGGTCTTCCAATGTTTACACTGAACTATCTCCCGATGACCGAAACCTTGCAATTCCACATCCACCCCCCCATCAGCACCTGCTTTGCTGACACGAGCGCGATAGCCTCTGGTTTCGAAGAACTTGCAAATCACTTTCTCGAACTGATCCCACGTCATTCGATCCAATACCTGACGCGCATTAACGACGCCTTTCAACTTGCCCAGTGCACGACCTGAAGCTGATAGCTGAAGATACTTAACAGCCGTTCCGACCAAGAAGCACAACGCGGTGTAAAACAGGAATGCGCCAACCAACAACGGTAGCTTGGCTTGCAACAGATTCATCACTGAGATCATCTTGTCTTCGACTTTCTCACCAGGAGGGAATAGAACTTCCACCATCGCTTGGCTAATAGCCCCTTGGTAGCCATACGCATAAAGAAGCATGGCGATAGCCGCGAGGGGGAGCCCCACATAGGCACGAAATAACAATGTGGCTTGAGGGGCGTTTAGGGTGCGCCAGTTTTCTTTTTTGAACCAGATTCCGACAACGACTCGCCCAGAAAGCGTGAAGAGCAGGAAAATAGACAACGTTAGCAGCAAGGAAATCAGCTGAATTTTGGTGTTACCCACAAACATCGTATTGAGCACAATAATCAGGCCCGAAACGCCATAGAAGCGGATCCTCATTGCCTTTTCGGGTGTAACCTGACGTTTCTTTCCTTTCGACATTTACTGCACCTATTAGCGTTTTTTAGGCCAAGTTCGGCGAGCCTTTACTCTCACCGAAAGTTCATTAGAGTTTAGGATCACGATGTCGTAGACGGCAATTAGACCCACAATGGATGGCGTGCCGTAAACTATAATTTCCGGGATGAGGGGGATGTATGGCGAAATCACTGCATAGTAAACCACCAGCGATAAGGTATACGCTGCCCAGATGTAGTAAATCTCTTTCCGGGCCAACAAAAAAATAACTGCGCAAAAGAGCGCAAAGTTCCCGACACCAATGATGTGGAATAGCTCGGTCTCATTTTTGCTGGCATAAACTGCCAGGGCATAAACACCGGCTATCATAAACATCAAAACATAGTTCACGACTCGCAAAACCATATAAACCTCAATAAACTGGATCAGTCATTTGAATATCCCGAGTTTATCATTGGAGTATCCGCTGATGAAATTGCCCCGACAGAGCCGTCTGGTACGTAACCGGCCATTGCACTTTGGTTATCACAGGCTATTTGATTGGGCATCCAAAAATCTCCGTTTGTTGCTTCGACAAACCGAAAGACCATTTGGCAGGGGACGCTTTGCACAGACGCGATAATCATGGTCTGGTTGCTCCCCTCAATGAATCGCGCGCTATCATACTGAGCCTCCTCAGCAAGCCCTTCGTTAAATAAGACTTGTAGCGCATCCGGCTCCGCTGTCGCCTTCATAGTCAGTACCGACTGTTGCGTTGGTGCTGACTGGGGTGTCACAGGCATCTGCTTTCCCAGCTCGACGTTAGCGCACCCCCCAAGGGCCAGAATTAACACGAGTGGCAGGTATTTCATTGTTTACTCCTTATTAACGATGGAATTATGGTAATTGAAAAGGTGGATCACTTGCTGAGCGGTAATGTCCACCCAGCCTTCAGGCATATTCGGCAGTTCATAGGTCATGGTGCCATCACGGGTATTCACAGGAACGGAGCAGACGAGAGAAAAGTTGCCTTTTTCGTCAGATATTGCCCATACCTGGGAGAAGCCCACTACAGCGCCAGCAGTAACGCGATAATCTATACCCAACATCATGCAGATAGCCCGCTGATACCCCACTGCGCCTGGCTCCCCATATAGCTTGATGTCCACGCCTAATGTAGACAAAGCACTCTCGGCCAGTTGCATGAGCTCGCGGGAAATTGCCTCACCTACGGGGTTGTCATTCCGCAGTGCATAAGGGATATGCTCGGGCTCAGCCAAAAGGGAATCATCATCCACCAGCTTGAAGCCCGTGACTTTCTGGATATGCTCATACCGGGAGCGAAAAAAATAATCTGGAACGCAGAAGTCCGGCCCTGAAAAGTTGACGAAGCCAAGACGCTCACAGACCGACAACGTCTGAGAGTGCCATACGTTATAGGTATCCACGCAGCGCGCGAATTCGGCCACCACCTCTGGCAACCGAGTCTGGTAGAAGGCATCAATCATCATTTATGAGCACCGTTCGCACCCTGACGAATCACAGCCATTTGAGCATCCAGCGCATCGTAGCTGTTGAACGGATTGAAATTGAAGAGCGTGTGAGTGACACGGGCATCAATGCGGTCAACTGGAACCAATCCTCGCAATGGCTTTGGTGTGCCAGGTGGATTCTCCCAGTAGCGGCTATCCCATGAGTGATCACGATTATCCCCGGCCATAAAATAATAGCCTTCGGGAATAACCCAGTGACCTTTCGTTGGCACATAGGCAGCGCGCGTGTCGATCACAAAGTTGTACGACTTACCGAAACGTTCATCGTTGGCCGTGAAGACTTGGAAACCTTCTTTTTCTACGGTTTGCTTGCCCAGCACCTTGCCGTTGACCCGATAGGTTTTACCTGTGTCAAATTCAATCACATCACCGGGAATGCCGATGACCCGCTTGGTATAGAGCGTGCGGGGCACTGAAGGAGCCTTGAACACAGCGACATCACCGCGCATTAACCTGCCATCATCCAGCAATCCACCCAACCTGACCGCTGTGACATAGTCGCCGACTTGATAGGTGGGCTGCATAGACCCCGTAGGAACGCTGTAGACTGCGCCTACCCACTTCTCACTGACAAATAATGTAACCGACAAGCCAAGGGCGATCACAAGCCAGGGCTGAGGTTTTCGGTGTTTGATGGCATCTCGACCCAATACTGCGACCAGCACGATAAATAAAATACCGAGGCCATTCATGAACGCGCCTCCTTCAGAGATCGAGCATAACGCGTCAGTGAATCAGCCAGGCGCATGTAGATGGACAACAGGTAGAAGTGATACGCGCCACCTCGCGCCATTTTGACGGTAAGTGGATGTTCGATTTCTTCACCACCATGCATGATCATGAGGGATAAGTTAACGAACGGGTCATCACGACCAATGCGAACACGGGTAACCTGGTACGTTTTGACAGGCAGGTAATAACTCCGATACCCGATCACCGCAAACGCCAATAAGAAGAGTGCCAGCAACCCAGCCGGAGCAAGCCAGGTTAGATTTACCGACAGACTGAACCAAAAGGCTACCGACACGGCACCATCAGCCAGTAGTGTGAATAGACGGTTGAGCCGTAAGCGGCCAGTCAAGATCATCATTGGTACAAATCGGAACATAGCTTCCCCCTGTTTGTGGATGCAGACAGGATACCTAACACCTTACCGACGACTGAGTTTTTTCATCGACAAAACGGAGACAAAAACAGTTTTATTTTTTCGGGTAAAAATCGACCTCATTTTCTTTGTCAGCAGAATAGCCGTGATAGCGTGGAGGTAGATTCTATTGATACGTAGGAGTGCGCATGTCCACCAGCTTGATTGCCCGGCAATTACCCGAGTTTGTGAATGACGCGATAGGGGTTGTCAGCTTCGGTCCTAAATTACTGTCCCACACCGATGACATCCTTGATTTCAACGGCCACAAGATGACGCTGGAAGAAGCCATGAAAGCGGGCGCTGAGGACACGAAGATCAGCGAGTCAACTTCACAGCTGGTGAGGCACCTTGAGGCCTGTGACCCTAACATGTATTTCAAGCACAAGACGGGCTTCCTGTCGAGAATTTGGGATGCCCTGACGGGTTCAAATGAAACACGCATGATTGAGTTCACCATGAACTGCCGTCGTGTTGATCGGCTGGTGGTGCAGGCACCCTTGGTACTGGAGCAGGCGCACAAAGGTGTGCATATTTTACTGGCGCTTGAGCAAATCTACACGCGTGACATCGAAGCGTTGGACGCTTACATCAAAGAAGGTCGGGCGTATGTGACCGAATGCCGTGAAAGTGGGGAGGTGCTATCAGATCAGCAGGAGTACGGGCTGACCCGGTTAGCCCAACGCATCCTTAACTTGGAGGTCACTAAAGCCTCGTCAGAGATGAATAAGGTTCAGGTGGGGATGTTGCTGCACTCTGCCGCAACTGATGTAGACCTTCTGGAAGCGGTGGTGAAAAGCGCGATTCCAATCTGGCATCACCAAATAAAACAGCTGCGAAGTGGCGCGGCCAACATTGATTTGGATCCTGAAGTCGAACAGCGTTTCAGAATACTGGTAAATAAACTCAACGATAACGTTAAAAAGGATAGCTGATATGAGCAATACAATTACTGTCACCGCTGACCAAATCATTCTGACCAAAGAAACCGAGAAGTTTGCCGTCAGTCCTGACCAACGTGATCAGGTCGTTGCCGTAGCTAACTCACTCGTGCTGGGCGACCCCAAAAGCGCGCACAACTTTGGCCGCAGTAAATCGCCCGATGGTGCCTATCTGGACAAACTGTTGGAAAACGTTCACGTCTATAACCAAGGCAAGGACGGCAAGCGACTGAATGAAATCGTTGAACTTGCTCGCGACATCAGTACGTCTGTACAGCCAGGCAAGGTGCAGCAGCTGTTACTTAAAATCCCCGTTGTCGGTTACTACGCGACACGCGCACTTCGACTGGCTCATCGGTCGAATGACCGTTTTGACAACGTGAAGAATCAAGTCAGCTTATTGACGGAAGATATCACCAGCATCTCGGCAGATCTCATTGGTCACAACAATAACCTCGACATTTTGTATGAGGAAGTGCTGGCCGAGGTACATGAGTCGGGCATTAACATCGTGGCCGCTGGTTTCGCAACAGAGCATATTGAGTCTGTGCTGAAACAGCGCCGCAAGACATTGAAGAGCGATCCGGAAAATAATTTGCTGGCACTGGAAGTCAGCAACATCGACCACCAGCTGGCCGTACTGAAAAAACGCAAAGTAGACATCATCATGACGCAGCAGAAATGCTTTGAGGATTTGACCATGATCCGCATGATGCAGCGAAACAACCTCAATATGCTTGACCAGTTTGAAACTATAAAGCGCGTAACGCTCCCGTCTGCCAAGCGTGCCCACTTGCTGGTGGATCAGGCTACCCAAAGCAACAACCGCTCTAAGCTGGTGCAGGCCGTGGGTGATGTCGTGAATGCCCAGGCGAGACATCAGGCGGATTTGGTGAGTGAGAGCTCTATCCGTATTGCGCGGCAAGGCCATCGTCCTGTGTACGACGAGTCAACACTGGAACACATTTCGAATACAATCGGCGGAGCAGCGCGTGAGATTAAACGGATCCAACACGAGAGCGAAGGGCACTACGCTCGCCTGTCCGAACGTACAGAAATCTGGCAGAAGCAGCGCTGTGAACTGCTATTGGAGCTGGCGGATTAATTACTCAGTTTCACAGGCCGGGTTATCCGGCCATCTGATTTTTACGCCAGCTTACCGGAGGGGTAATGGTTAAGGCAGAGCCAGATATTATCACCACTGAAAAACGCATCCAACACAAACGTAATCGGTTATTTTTGACGGGCTGCATTCTGTTACTTTTTGCAGGTTTGTTTTGGTTAATCAGTTGGATGCAACACTTTGAACTGGAGACGTTCTACGCTATGGCGACCATCAACCCAGTTGATCTATCAATTGCTGTAGGGGCCGCAGGAGAAGCAGGGATAGAGGAGGGGCAATTTGTCACGATAGGCGGGGTCTTGGGAGGTTACCTGTCGTATTTGGTGCCATTTTCAGGTGCAGTCGTCTTGGTCGTGTGTGGAGTAGCGATGATTCAGGCAGAGGCCTGGGTTATGGTGTTCGCAGTGCCGTTCATGGGGGCGGCATTTCTCATGAACGTCTTGGTGGATGACGAACCCAAGACGCTCCCAAAGGCCCCTATCATTCAAACAGCGGCACTCGTCTTAACCGGTGAAGTCGATGAACTACTGCGCGCGCTAACAACAGAAAATCCCAATTCAGGTTTGATACTGAAGGACGCAATGGAGAAGGGGATTAATGACGACAACGCAGTTACGCAATTGGAAGGATATATGCGGCAAGGCTACGCTGCGGGCGATACTCGTCGAGCGATGAACATGAGCCTGGCATTGGTTCAGGCACTGACCGTGGCAGCGGAAAACACCTCTGACAAGGCTGAGGGCAACAAGCTTCTGGATCAGGCGAGCCGAGTGGCAGGTCTGAGTGTTCGCATAATGAAGAGTTATGGCCCGGTGAAAAACGAATTGGCATACCGTCTGTATGAACTTGCGCAGCGGCTTGAGCCAGACATTGCGAATAATGCGAAGCCAGCCATTGAGTTGAAATATCAGGAGTCGGCCAAAACCGCAGGAGTATTACGAACACTGAAAGGTGTTTTCCTGATGATGGCAGTGATACTAATTGTGCTGGCGGGATTCGCCAATAGAAACCTGTGCGTACTGAAGCAACTAAAGACTGACGTGTAATTCAATACCCATAGGAATGGAAAACCCCGGATTTACCGGGGTTTTTTATTAATAGTAGCGCTTGTTAGGATCGCTTTCTTCCTCTGCTTGAGAGGCGGAAGACATGATGGCCGGAGGTTCAGCGTAATCCTTTTCATCATCTTCGGGCTTCTTAAAGAATTTTGACCAAATATAGTGACCTCCCAGCAAGGCCACCCCACCACCAATCATTAGCAAATCAAATAAATCGAGCTCGGGCATCTATCTTCTCCAGTCAAAAGGGTTCCTCACCCAGCTGACGTTTAACGGTTTCAGACAGCGTAGGCAGTCCCCAATTTAACCACGGGCACACTGACAAAAACATGGAAAAGGGAGACGAAACGAGGGGGAAAAACACCGGGCACCATAAAGAGCCATGAGATAATTGAGGCTCTCATCAACGTAGAGGTATTCATGGCACTGATCATCCGAGCCGGAATCGGCGAAAGCGACATTGCAGTCACTGAAACAAATGGGCAGGGGTTGCTTGATCCTGTATTCGTTCAAAGTGTTCTGAAGGGGTACCCTGAGTTTTCTCAATTGAGCAGGGGGATCACGCTGAATGGCGTGGTTTATGACCGAGTACTAATGAATGAAGATGCTAAACATAGCGACCTGGCGCTTAATGAGCGAGCCACAACTTTGCTGGAGGAACTGGTTTGCCTGGAGGGGCCGATCGTCGGTGATGTATTGCTGTTAATGTCAGGAGAGCACTACTGACGAGGCATTAGCGATGGACATTAAAAAGGCAACCGCATGGTTGCCTTCTCTCATTGGGTTATCCCAGTGTGTGCGGATATTTGAGCCACCAGTCTGGTGATATCAGGAAGTTTCCTTTTTCTGTCCAACCTGCCCCTATCAGATGATCTTTAACAAAGTCCGGTTGCTTACGAAGCGTGTCGATGGAGACTTCTCTGACGATACAGACTTTGCCTTTTTCACCCTCGACGTCACTTTTAACGTAACGCGTTAGTCCGATGAGCTGAATACGAGAGCAGACCGCACCAGCCGTCCGATCCATCTTTTTAGCTATTACGTCTGGTGAATGATGCTCTCCCAGCAAAGTGAACAGGAATTTATAGTTGCCCGAGAACCACAACTTACCGTTACGCCCTTTTTCACGAGGAGAGGAAGACTGGCGTTTTTCATCAGATGAGGATGGATTTAACGCCTCTGGTTCGGTGAGTTTATCTGTCTTCGGCGCAGGTTGTGGATCTGTAGTGGCGATAGCCTGGCGTTTGGCATTGACGGACTTGAGTAAGTTTGCGGCAGCAAGCATATGCTCATTATTGCTAACCGGTGTGCTGGTGTCTGTGGCTGCGGAGATTTTAAGCGGCCATGAACCAGGAACCAGATCGGTTATCTGCGTAGCTTCAGACCACCAGGTCGGTGCGATTAATTGCATACCATCAATGAGCCATCCTGTTTGCAGCAATGGTAGCACGTCGAAATAACGCATCTTTGATAGTATCCTGGACTGAATCGCTGGACATACCCAGACCTTGGCTTCACTGGAATCTTCTGCGGTGCCAACGCGAACCAGACCCATAATTGAGAGCTGCTGTATAACGTTGGACATGCTGCGCATCAATACCTGCGTCAGTGCATCCTTACTAGGGCGTTGCGATAGTGCGGCCATAAGAATACCGACATCTTCAGGCGTCCACGGCTTACCGTTATTGAGTAAATGAATTGTTCGGCGAGTGGGCTCATCAGCATCGTCGTTGTAGCGAAATGCCAAAGCAGGGCGAGACGCCCACCATTCAGGCGAACGCAGTGATTGACCCCCTCGCCACACTTGCGGAGCCCAACCCATTTCCGTGAGCTCCCGGTAAATGCCAGTCATGGTTTTACCCAGGCAAGCGATGCCGACTTGGTGATTAGGAACCAGTGTTATCTGGCTGAGGTCATCAATGTTTTCGCAAACAGCAATATACAAATCCATCGCGATACACTTACGCTGAATTTCTTCCACATCCTTACCGATGACTGACGATAAGGCCGCAAAAGAATAGTTATCCTTCAGCCCCTTTATAAGCTTGAGTTCGTCAGTAATCGACCACGCGATGTTCTCTTGGGTCATTTTGAGGTCCTATGTGATTACTACAGTGCTGATATTTTAACCGAGAGCAAGGCGTTATCGAAACTTAGTGACTTATTTTGCACCGGGTTATGAACAGATTTTGTGAATAAAATGACGACCAAAAAACTTGATTTAATTTTAAAGGTCATTATCACTTATCCAAATTTAAGCTGACGTGCAGGTCTACTGTCTCTTGGCAACCAGGGATGTAGTGCGGCCAGTCGATGGCGTTTGTACGCTTCATGACCACCTTTTCAAATCCGAACTGATCCGCAGTGAGGTCAACAATAAAGTTTCCGTCATCTGAACTGGCCTCACACCAGTAATGGCCGTGACGAGAGGATTGCGTGAATAACCCTCCATCAGTGTCACCGTCACCCCCACGGATACGAGTAGGAAATCCGCCACGGATTAACATCGTGGCCAACATTAGGCTGGCATAAAGACAGGTTCCCTTGGTTGAAGCAACCTCACAATGTGTCAGCAATCCGTCAAGTATGAGCCGGGCTTTATGGGCAATATCTATCAGCTTAGGTGCGGCTGGTGGCATAGGTAAGTGATGTAGGCTCATGCGTCAGCCCTCGCTCAACAAGCGCTGCACAGCAGCTTTAACCCGCAGGATAGTTGCTCGTTCAGCAATGGTGATGAATCCCTTAGCGTTGTGCTTGCGCTCAAAAATATTCTTTTCCTTTGCGGATATGTACGTCTTTTCCTGCGCCTCAACCAGTTTGGTTGCGAGCAGATCGGGATCGCGAGTGAAGGAAAAGGGGGCCGCACTGATCTGGCCGAGAGCTTGAGCCTCTGCGGAGACTTCAGGTAATGTCTTGGCAATCCTTGCATTCATCATTTTGGTTTCGATGTTGGCCCGAATGGCGTGCTGTTTTACGGTTAATTTTTTCATGGGAAATGTCCGCAAAGCGAAGTCCTTTTCCCACTGATTGATCACATTCTGCTCGAAGGCGATTTCGATGTGACTCGCGCCGTAGACCAGTGCGCGATTTTCCTCACCCATTTCGGCCAGCTTGGCATTGATGGCTTCACGAGTCTGTCGCTGTTTCTGGGTTAGCTTTCGCTTGTCGATGTTGCTGAGGTAGAACTCAAATTCCCAGGCGGAGATCACCGACTGAGCCAGTGCAAATTCAAGGAGCTTTCGACTGGCTGCTTTTGTGCCATCTTTTGAAATCCGATCTATGGCATTGAAAATTCCATTCGAACCTAGCGACATGAATTTATTGACGCAGCAATTACCAACCCGCGCCGTCTTGTTATTGGTTTTGTTTTTGATAACGCAGATCTTGATAATCGGCTGGTGTCCGCACAAACACTGATCGGCTATCTGAGCCCGGAATACTTGCTGCAATGACCATTCAATGCGAGCAGAATCCCAATCCTCAGCAGTGGACATTTCAGTAATGCGGCGAGTTAACTGGATATGCTTGTAGCCTTTCGTTTCGTTGATTTCACTCATTGTTTTTTCCGATCATTCAAATCGTTATCATTCCCTGTAGGGTATAGATTTTTGCAAATGAGGGTCAACGGAAAAGCGGGCTGTTTTGTTGTCCTTTTCTAGTAAACGATAAACGCGCTGACATTTGCATATATATGCAATGTGTTGGATCACCACAGTGTGTTTTTGAGCTAATTAAAAAGGGGTGACTTGCTAAAAGTCACCCCTGCACTGGATCCCCACCCAGACATGCAATACATCATATTCGTTTGCATTGAGATAAATCATACATGCATAAAAATCAGATTAAAGTATTTTTTCTCTCCGAAAATGCACAAAACTCATGTTGTGATTTTTCTGGTATTTAGTTCTAAATATTTGTTACTATTTTTCCGAGATTTAGCGCAAGTATATATTTGCTCAGTGATTGATTGCATTTTTGCATCGTTTGCCTGCATTTTTGCATTTTGTATATAAAAACAGCAAAAACCATAAAAGCCGCTCAAAAAACCAGTTTTTTAACTACGGAAATTGATCTACGTCAATTTAAGAAAAACCCAAGTTCTCAGAAAATGTTTAAAAATAGGTGTTCCAGCCATAAAAATATATCGCTAACAAAAAATTGCATTTTTAACGCAAAAGTAGGTGCGCCATTTTTAAAATCTGTACATTCTATTTTGAATTTCTATGCATAATTTAAGTTAGGTGTCTTCGTTGGGTGTCCGGTCTCCCTTACAATTTAATTTTAACGGACAGAAGGATTTACAGATGAGTAAAGAGATTGACAGAGCGATTGCATCAGCGAACTTAAACGCCTATGGTTGGAAGATTGGAAACCACATTCATTCGACCCCATTCACCTCTCACGTTTTCTATATCCGAGATTACCGAGACAACCAAATACACTTAGTTACAGTCGGGCAGAAGGACTTTGACTCTGCCCGCGTTAACCAGAATACTCCTATCAGCTCACACGTTAATGCTATTGGCCAACTGATCAAAAAATGCAGTAAGGGGTTGTGTGCCCATTTCATCGAAAAGTCCAAAGTTTGCTCCTAGCCCTGTAATATCAAGGGCTACAGATAGTGTGTTATACGACAGTATTAACACTTGATACTATTACATTGAAAAATTAAAGGTTCTAATTTCCTCAGTAAGGAATTATCAATAAATAAAGATAGCGTTCGTTTAGATAATTCATAGGCCAATATATATGTTTTGACGAATGTATTTCCTTGGTATATCTTACACACATTAAATATAGGAGAAAGTATGGAACCACTACTGCTGTTTAAAATTTTAGCCGACCAAACCAGACTGGATATCGTGCTACTGCTAAAAGCATCTGGTGAACTGTGTGTTTGCGACATCTATACGGCCTTGAATTTATCGCAACCAAAGACTTCTCGACATCTAGCAATGCTTAGAGAGTCGGGTCTTTTGCTCGATTCAAAACATGGTAAATGGGTTCATTATCGATTATCTCCAGCATTACTACCGTGGGTGAAAAGTATCATTGATGTCACCTATGCCACAGAGAAAAATAGAGTTGCAGATTTACTCAAAAGCTTAGAGACAAAAGAACCTGCGAGTAGCTGTTCTATATAAAAATTTTTAAGTTAACATATTCGAAAAAACATATATAAGGTTGAGATATGAAAAAATTAGAAGTATTTGATCCCGCATTATGCTGTAGCACTGGTGTTTGCGGAACCGAAGTCGATCAAGCATTGGTAGACTTCGCAACAGATGTGGATTGGTTAAAAAAACAAGGGGCAAGTATAAGGCGTTTTAATTTAGCGCAAGAGCCTATGGAGTTCGTTAACAACACAAAAGCAAAAACATTTTTGGAAACCGCAGGCGCCGAGTCACTTCCACTATTGATTCTTGATGGTGAGATTGTGCTGACTGGTCGATACCCAAAACGACATGAGCTAGCAAGATGGTTTGGTATTCGGCCGAATATTGAAAAAGCCGAAATTGTTAAATCGTGTTGTGGTAATGGTAAAACGTGTTGTTAACAGGAGCAATAAAATGAAATTTTTAGATAACACACCTAATTATTTATTTTTTACTGGAAAAGGTGGTGTGGGTAAAACTTCTATTTCTTGTGCGACCGCAATTAAGTTGGCTGAAAAAGGGAAAAAAGTCTTACTGGTGAGCACTGATCCAGCTTCTAACGTTGGGCAAGTATTCTCTCAATCGATAGGCAACAATATTAAGCCAATAACATGGGTTCCAAATTTATTTGCTATTGAAATAGACCCTCAAGCTGCCGCTGAAGAATATCGAAACAAAATTATTAATCCAATCAAAGAAAGTTTACCTGAAGCGGTAATTCAAAGTATTACGGAACAGCTATCAGGTGCCTGTACCACAGAGATTGCAGCTTTCGATGAATTTACTGGGTTGTTAACCAATACCGAAATTACAAAGCAATTTGACTATATCATTTTTGATACCGCACCAACGGGGCATACCATCCGTTTATTACAACTCCCGAGTGCATGGAGTGATTTTATTACTGATAATCCTGATGGTGCGTCATGTTTAGGGCCAATGTCTGGTCTTGATAAACAACGTGAACAGTACAGCATGGCGGTGGAAGCGTTGAGTGATAAATCACTAACAAGGTTAGTATTAGTTGCACGACCTCAATCAGCGGCATTGAGAGAGGTTGCGAGAACCTATAGCGAGTTGTCATCTCTGGGTATCAGAAATCAGCAATTAATTGTCAATGGTGTTTTCCCTGAAACGGCGGTGACTGAAAATGATAAGTTATCCCATGCGCTCTACTCTCGTGAACAAGCGGCATTAGCATCTATGCCTGAAGCACTACGCTCGTTACCTGTCGATATTATTTATTTACAAAATATCAATATGGTGGGTGTCGATGCACTGAAGCAGTTGTTATCTAATGAGATGCCACAAATTCCAACTATTACCCCGACAAAACAACCTATTTCTTTACCCACCTTGTCAGAACTGGTTGGCGAAATATCTCAGCAACAGCATGGGCTGATTATGTTAATGGGCAAAGGTGGTGTAGGGAAAACAACGATTGCGGCATCAATCGCGGTTAAATTGGCAGAAAAAGGGCTTGATGTACATCTGACTACATCCGATCCAGCCGCGCATATTGAATCAACCCTCGATGGTGTTTTACCGAATCTTCAAGTTAGCCGAATTGACCCTATCGCTGAAACTGAACGTTATCGTCATTATGTCTTAGAAACAAAAGGGAAAGATTTAGATGCAGAGGGGCGCGCATTACTTGAGGAAGATTTGCGCTCTCCTTGTACTGAAGAAATTGCGGTATTCCAGGCTTTTTCTCGCATCATTAGAGACGCGGGTAAACGTTTTGTCGTCATGGATACTGCGCCGACTGGGCATACATTATTACTTCTGGATGCAACAGGGGCATACCATAAAGAAATTGCTAAGAATATGGGTGAAAAAGGCCACTATTTAACGCCGATGATGCAATTACAAGATCCTGAACGCACCAAAGTCATTATTACGACACTCGCTGAAACAACGCCTGTGCTTGAGGCGGAAAATTTGCAAAATGATTTAATACGGGCAGACATACATCCGTGGGCGTGGGTAATCAATAACAGTCTATCTATCACGGAAACAACCTCACCATTGTTACTTTCAAGAGCAGAACAGGAAGTCGCTCAGATTGAAAAGGTGACATCAACATTGGCAAAACGTGTTGCTATTGTTCCTTTGCTTGAAACAGAGCCTGTGGGGATATCTGCATTAAGTCAGCTCGCAGAATAAGTTTTATTTTCTAAAAATAAAAGGTGCGGAAAAGCACCTTTTAAATGAGGTTGTTATGTTTATTGCCGCATTCATTTTTATTTTAACGATCACCTTTGTTATTTGGCAGCCCAAAGGACTGGGTATTGGCTGGAGTGCTACAGCAGGGGCTGTATTGGCACTGATCTTTGGTGTGATCAGTTTTCAAGACATCCCGATTGTTTGGAACATTGTTTGGAATGCCACGGCGACATTTGTCGCCGTAATTATCATTAGCCTACTTTTAGATGAAAGTGGTTTCTTTGAATGGGCGGCATTACATGTTGCCAAGTGGGGCGGGGGTAAAGGAAAACTGTTATTCAGTTATATCGTGTTACTTGGTGCAACGGTTGCGGCCTTATTTGCCAATGATGGCGCAGCATTGATATTAACGCCCATTGTGATTGCGATGTTATTGGCACTTGGTTTCAACAAAGGCACGACATTAGCCTTTGTCATGGCTGCCGGGTTTATTGCAGATACGGCGAGCTTGCCGCTGATTGTTTCGAACCTCGTGAATATCGTTTCTGCGGACTTCTTTAATATTGGATTTACTGAATATGCATCGATTATGGTGCCAGTGGATATTGCAGCAATTATTGCAACATTAGCGATGCTGCATTGGTTTTTCCGCAAAGATATTCCTAAACAATATGATGTTACCAAACTGAGTGAACCGACTTTAGCCATTAAGGACATGACAACGTTTAAAGCAGGTTGGCTGGTATTGGTACTGCTACTTATTGGTTTCTTTGTCTTAGAACCATTAGGTCTTCCAGTGAGTGCAATTGCGGCTATTGGCGCCTTAATTCTTTGGGTGATTGCAGCCAGAGGCCATACGATTAATACCCAAAAAGTATTACGTGGCGCACCGTGGCAAATCGTCATTTTCTCTTTAGGTATGTACTTGGTTGTTTATGGTTTAAGAAATGCAGGGTTAACCGATTATCTTTCTGAAACGCTCAATTACCTTGCAGACAAAGGGTTATGGGCAGCAACAATTGGTACGGGATTTATAACTGCATTTTTATCCTCAATAATGAATAATATGCCAACGGTATTAATTGGTGCTTTATCCATTGAAGGGAGTGAAGCGTCAGGGCTAATTCAACAAGCAATGGTTTATGCCAATGTGATTGGTGCCGATTTGGGGCCTAAGATTACACCTATAGGGAGTTTGGCGACGTTGCTGTGGCTGCATGTTTTATCACAAAAGAACATGAGCATTACATGGGGATACTATTTTAAAACAGGGATCATCATGACACTCCCTGTACTTACCATCACTCTCGTTGCTTTAGTGCTTCGACTTTCACTGTTAAATTAAGGCTAACCGAATGAATGAAATTACCATTTATCACAATCCAAATTGTGGCACTTCACGCAATACGCTTGCTATGATCCGCAATAGCGGCGTTGAGCCAACGATTATTTATTATTTAGAAACACCGCCGACTAAAGATATGTTAGTACAACTTATTGCTGATATGAAAATCACGGTAAGGGCGTTACTACGAAAAAATGTTGAACCGTATGAACAATTAGCTTTAGAAAATGATATTTATACCGATGACCAACTGATTGATTTTATGTTGCAGTACCCAATACTGATTAATAGACCCATTGTTGTTACGCCAATAGGAACTAAACTTTGCCGACCTTCAGAAGTCGTATTGGATATATTACCTCATCCGCAACAACGTGAATTTATCAAAGAAGATGGTGAGGTTATTGTTGATAAACAAGGTATTAGAGTAAAGTAAATCACTGACGATATTTATCATGATGAGCGTACCGATGTATGGCATCAGTACGCTCATGTTAATCCGGTACTTGCTTAAGGTCGTTGATATTGGTATTTTAAAAAAATATACTATTCATAGGAACAGCTGATCATATTATGCGCCTTACGCCACCCTGAGATACCCCCTTCCTTTTAGGTTGATACTAAATCAGCCAATTTCCACATCCCTTCTTTGGGATAATTTCGTTTATTTAAAATATACTCTCCCATCTTGGGATTGATAGATTACAAGGTAGTCTAATATGCTTTTGTCCTCCTCTCGTCAGGACTGGCTGGGTAACATCCGTGGGGATGTCCTAGCCGGTATTGTTGTTGCTTTAGCGTTAATTCCTGAAGCCATCGCATTTTCAATTATTGCAGGCGTCGACCCCAAAGTTGGGTTATACGCCGCATTTTCTATTGCGGTAATTATCGCTTTTATCGGGGGGCGCCCCGGCATGATTTCATCGGCAACTGGTGCAATGGCACTTTTAATGGTCGTTCTGGTGAAAGAACATGGACTTCAGTACCTATTAGCTGCGACGGTATTAACCGGGATATTTCAAGTTATCGCAGGATATTTAAAGCTCGGTAATTTAATGCGATTTGTTTCACGTTCGGTGGTAACGGGATTTGTTAATGCGCTGGCTATCTTGATTTTTTTAGCGCAACTCCCTGAATTAACCAATGTGAGTTGGCATGTTTATGCAATGACCGCGGCAGGCTTAGGGATTATCTATCTGTTTCCATTAGTCAATAAAACCATTCCGTCTCCATTAGTGTGTATTGTTGTATTAACGATAATTTCAATATGGCTTGGTCTTGATATCCGAACGGTTGGTGATATGGGCGTTCTGCCTGACAGTTTGCCTATCTTTCTTTTGCCCGATATTCCCTTGAATATTGAAACGCTACTTATCATATTACCCTACTCATTAGCGCTTGCTGTTGTTGGCTTATTGGAATCAATGATGACTGCAACGATTGTGGATGATTTGACGGATACAACCAGTGATAAAAATCGAGAATGTAAAGGGCAAGGCATTGCCAATATAGCCACTGCATTTATTGGCGGGATGGCAGGATGTGCGATGATCGGTCAATCCATTATCAATATAAAATCGGGTGGCCGAGGTCGATTATCGACACTGGTTGCGGGTGTTGTTTTATTGCTAATGGTGGTTTTTCTTAATGATTGGGTATCAAAAATCCCTATGGCGGCGTTAGTTGCTGTGATGATTATGGTGTCAATTGGGACCTTTTCTTGGCAATCCCTTGCCGATATACGAGTCCATCCGCTATCAACCAGCATCGTTATGATAGCCACCGTCATTGTTGTCGTTTGGACCCATAATCTGGCTTACGGGGTACTTGTCGGGGTGCTCATCGCAGCGCTTAATTTTGCCAATAAAGTCGCGAGATACATGACAGTTACATCAAGACTAGACAGAAAGGTACGTCATTATGAAGTTCGGGGACAAATTTTCTTTGCCACATCGGAACGCTTTATTAATGTCTTTGATTTTAAAGAAGACATTGATAAAGCGATTATTGATGTGAATCATGCTCATTTTTGGGATATCACTTCCGTCAGCGCGTTAGATAAAGTGGTAATTAAGTTTCGACGTGAAGGCATTGATATTGAAATTAAGGGGATGAATGAAGCCACTGCAACGTTGGTTGATAAGTTTGGTATTCATGACGACCCGGAAAAAATTGAAAAATTCATGGGAGGTCATTAATTATGGCAGCAGATATCATTCAAAAAACTTGCGTAATTGGGTGTATTGACCGTTCGTCTTCGGCGATTGCCGTTTGTCACGCAAGTACTTGGATAGCTCAAACACTCAAACTTCCGCTAACACTGTTACACATGAATGAAAAAATCTCGACATCAGCACACCATGATTTAAGTGGGGTCATTGGATTTGATACCCGAGAAACTTTATTGAATGAACTCGTGGATATTGAGGAAAAGCGGGCGCGTTTAACCCGTGAGGAAGGCCGACAATTATTGATGAGTGCAAAAGAAATCACTCAAGATTTAGGTCTTCTTGATGTTAATACACTTCAGCGGCAAGGAGCTTTAGCCGAAGTGCTAAATCAAGATGATACGCATATTGTTGTACTCGGTCGTCGAGGCGAGCAATCTGAATTAACGGGGCATATTGGCCGTCAACTCGAAGGCATTATTCGTCTTCAAAAAAACTCAGTGCTTATCTGTAAGCAAAATTTTACCCCACCAAAAAAGATGATGATTGCGTTTGATGGAAGTGAGGAAGGTGAACGCGTCATTCATCGGTTAACACAAGTGAAATTATTAGCCGGTAGTGATTGCTATCTGGTAATGCACGGTAACCAAGACAGTCAACTCAAAAAAGCACAAAACCGACTTCATCAAGCCGGCATTAAGGTGAAAGCCAATTTACTTGAGGGTGCCGATAGCATCGTTGATGAATTGTGTAACTTTGCAGTACAACACCATATTGATTTGATCATCATGGGGGCTTTTGGTCATTCGCGATTGAGGCAATTTTTTACCGGAAGTCATACGACAGAGATGATACATAAAACGCCCGTGTCATTACTCATCATTCGTTAGTTTTTTCGTCTATTGTCATTATTACCAAGAGAGGTGACTCACTTTCGTCACCTCTCTATCATAATAAGTGGCTACGATTTATCCACAATATGAATAAAGTGAATGTGTTTTTCATATTGATCGAGGATATCATGAATAATCTGCGCTTCACTCCATCCCATAATATCGTAGTCTTGCCCACCTTCCTTTAAATAAACTTCAGCGCGGTAGTATTTCTGAGACTCATTATTTTCATCATCATCCATACCCACTAATGCAAAAGAAGGTGTCAGGTAGTCCCGTAATCGTATTTCATAGAGGAAATTGAGACTCTCACCAAATTGCACTTCCAGAGTCACTCTATCATCTTTTTCATTATGGATAGCGGCCTCTGTGCCCTGCTTTTCCAACTCAGTGACAACAGATTGCATAGCCGACTCAATCACTTCTGTCATGAAACGTTTAACCTGATTACGTTTAGGGAAGAAAGCTATTTTACGTAATCGACGCTCCCATGATAACCCCCCACGTCCTGTATTCGGTGCTAAAGTGGCAAGCTGTTGACTGTCTTTTTTGTAAACATCAATACGTAAGGCTTTTAGCAATCCGACGATAGCAGTCAATAAAATAATCGCAAAGGGTAGCGCGGTAGCAATCGTCATGGTTTGTAATGCCGTTAATCCTCCGGCCAGTAAAAGTGTGATTGCAACGGCCCCCATCAAAAAGGCCCAAAAAATACGTTGCCAAACTGGCGTGTGAATTTCACCACCGGAGGCTAACGTATCGACAACCATCGCACCGGAATCCGCGGATGTCACAAAAAAAACAATGACCATCAGCATCGCGACAAAAGAAAGGGCAGATGAAAACGGAAAGTAATTTAAAAATTCAAATAAAGCGAGAGCAACGTCTTTTTGAACCACTTGCGCCAACATTTCTGCCCCATTATCGCGGATCAGATGGATGGCACTATTGCCAAAAAAAGTCATCCAAAGTAGCGTAAACCCGGCAGGGACAAACAGAACGCCAGTGACAAACTCGCGAATGGTACGCCCTCGAGAAATTCTGGCGATAAACATCCCGACAAAAGGCGACCATGAAAGCCACCATCCCCAATACAATAATGTCCATCCCCCCAACCATTCACTGGATTGCGGTTCATAAGCATAAAGATTGAAGGTTTTATTGATAATATCTGAAAGATAAGCGCCTGTATTTTGGACAAAAGATTTGAGTAACAATACGGTCGGGCCTAAAATCCCAATCAATAGCAGTAACAATCCGGCTAAACTGAGATTGATCTCAGAGAGAATTCGTATCCCTTTATCTAAACCACTGACCACCGATAACGTGGCTAATCCCGTGATCACCACAATCAAAATCACTTGCATCGTTGGACTAACGGGAAAACCAAAGAGGTGTGCTAATCCTGCATTCACTTGCAAAACACCAAAGCCTAATGATGTCGCCACCCCGAAAACGGTGCCGACAACAGCAAAAATATCGACAGCATGACCAATAGGTCCATAAATCCGTTCACCAATGATCGGGTAAAGTGCTGAACGTAAGGTGAGCGGTAAGCCATGTCGATAACTAAAAAAAGCGAGAATTAAGGCGACAATCGCATAAATCGCCCAGGCATGTAGTCCCCAATGGAAAAACGTAATTTCCATCGCTTCTCTTGCAGCTTGAACTGTCTGTGGGTCTCCAATGGGAGGAGCAAGATAATGCATCACGGGTTCTGCGACCCCAAAAAACATAAGCCCAATTCCCATTCCAGCAGAAAACAACATAGCAAACCAGGAAAGATAACTGAATTGGGGCTGGGAATGGTCAGGACCCAATTTAATTTCACCAAATCGAGAGAGGCCTAAATAGGCGACAGTCAATAAAATTAAGGCAACAGCCAGAATATAAAACCAGCTGGCATTCTCAAAAAGTTGTGCCTGTAGAGCTTTGAGCAAAATTTCAGAACGTTGAGGAAAAATAGCGGCTATTGCAACGACACATATAATAATAAAAGCGGAAACAAAGAAAACGGGCGGATTTATCTTCCCCCACGTTTGAGACTTTTGTGGTGATAATGACATTCAATCTCCCTTTTAATGCGTGCTCATGATTGTCATGAAGCTCGGTTTATTGTGATAAATATAAGTTATTTAATTAAAAAGTATCCAATCACTTGTTTATACTTAAATATCTCTCTCATGTCATTCCACGCGGTATGACTCATTGTTGAGTAACATAAACTTGATAAACGAATAGAGGGACATTTATTGCGCTATTTTCATCGATTTTGATACTTTCGAAATAGTATGCCGCGAACAACCTATCAGGTTTTCTATTTGGCTATAGCTTTTTTTCTCCATCAGAAGGCCTTCAATTTTTTGGTGTAATATTTTGTTGATCGGACGGCCTTTATACTTCCCTTCTTGTTTGGCTTTTTGCACTCCTTGCGCTTGACGACGCCGTCTATCTTCGTAATCCTTTCTTGCAACCGCTGCCAGCATGTCTAACATCATACTGTTAAGGGCAGCAAGCATTCGTTCTGTAAATTCATCGGTGCGACTCATAAACTGGTAACTGGTTGGGAGGTCTAAAGAAACGACCTTTAACCCTTTGTGTCCAATGAGATATTTTAATTTTTCCCAGTCATCGGCATTCAAGCGGCTAATTCTATCTACCTGTTCAACTAAAATAATATCACCGGGCATGGCCACATTGAGTAAGCGAAAGAGTTCAGGTCTGTGAAGCTGAGCGCCTGACTCATTTTCTTCAAACCAGCAGGCAATTTGTAGCCCCATTCCTTCAGCAAATTTCAACAGTTCATTTTTTGCTCTTGACGCATCCTGTTCATGCGTAGAAGCACGTAGATATCCATAAATTCGTATATTTGTCTTCATCGGTGCACTATACATTGGTGTTGTTATAGTAGTGCATTATACATCTATTTTTTATACTTATTACACTAGAGTTTACCTAGTGTAGTTAAGGTAGACTTAAATTGCACTTTTATATCGATTACGCGCGCGTCCATTATATGATGTTGTTTATTTTTAGAGGATAGAACATAACCACAATGAAAGAGATTAAATCAGGCCGTATTCAAATGTTGACAGAACAGGAGATTCATGAGCTCTATTCTCGTCCAATATTTAATCAAATTGAGCGTGAAGAATATTTTTCATTAGATCCGAGTATAAAAAAAATCCTCACTAAAATGGGAAAAATTGAAACGAAAATATATTTAATTCTTCTGATTGGTTATTTTCGCGCGAAGCCTGTTGTCGCTCAATTTAAACTACGAGAGGTTAAACAAGATGTCGACTATATTTATGCGACACATTTTCCAAATAGAAAGCCGAAATACCCCTTTATTGCTAAAAGTACTCGAGCAACATTGATCGCTAAAATGCATGAAATACTGGGTTTTTCGCGGTTATTAAGACAAGATAAACAAGCCTTGATAGAGCGTTTGGGTGATGTCGCAACAATCTGTACATACCCCAAATATATTTTTGATGAATGCCTCGCTTTTTTAGGTCAAAACAGAATTGGATTAGTGGGTTATTCCACTTTGCAAAATATGATCACCACGGTTTTAGCTAATGAGAGGCATCGTACCGAGTTGATCCTTTCAAATAGCGTGCCACCAATAATACATAAAAAATTAAAGAAGATACTGCATACAAAAGGGGTTTTAAATAGTCTATCTGGCCAACAAGGCGCAGCTAAAGATTTTACACCGACAGAGCTCGCAAGTGAAATTGAAACGCATAATGCCATAAAAAGTGTTTATCCCGACGTAAAACGTCTTGTTGGTGAATTAGGATTATCATTAGGTAATTTAAGCTATTATGCATCGATTATTCAACATCAATCGATTTATAAAATTCGTCGATTTCCCGAATGGCAAGGCATGTTATATCTGGTTTGTTATCTATTTTTTCGCTACCAAGAAACTAATGATAAATTGGTAACAGCTTTTTTATATGTGACGAGAAAGCAAAGGGAAGCTGCGAGTGCTTTAGCTAAGTTACGCATTGCAGAAGAACTGGAAATTATTCGTGAAAAGTTAATGCATGCGGGTAATATTTTACACCTCTTTGTTGATGAAAACGTCAGTGACAATACGCAATTTGGTGATATTCGCCAAAATGCATTTGCAATGATGTCTAAAGATGAAATTCAGTTAATAAGTCAACATCTTAATAAGAATAGTTTTGATAAAACCCATTATGAGTGGCTATACATTGATACACAATACAGAAAAATTGCGAATACAATGAGGTCACTCTTTCTCGCGATTGATATCGAGTGCGAACCAGGATTACAACTACTATCTTCCCAATTATTAACAGCAAAATCAGAACTTCAAAAAGATAAGCACATTTCTACCGTCGATCAGCGGTTACTGTTAAAAAACGATAAACCTTTTATCCTGATAGATGAACAGGTTAATACTCAACGATTTGAATACTATTTATACCAAAAAGTGGCTCGGATGATTGAGAGTAACAATATTTACATCAATGAAAGCGCCAGCAACAAGCGTTTAGACGATGATCTGATTTCAGCCACCGAGTGGAAAAAAAGCCATGTCATCATTCAAAAAACAGGATTAACTCGGCTCAATACACCGATACAACAAACGCTTTCGGAATTAACGCAAAAACTGAGAGACCAAATGGAGCGAATTGGTCGCAATATCCATGATGGAGCCAATGATTTCGTGACACTTCAACCGCGTTCAAATCAGTTAACATGGAAACTGGCGAATAAACGCTGGAAAGATGACATTGATAATCCCATATATAACCAGCTCCAACATATGGGGATCATTGAAATTATGGACTATGTTCATCAAAAAACGGGTTACTTAGATGCATTTAAAAATATCGCATCAAAAAAGAAAAACACTAAGGCCAAAGAGGGCGATTTACTCGCTTGCATATTTGGAAATGGCTCAAACTATGGTGTTCATCATATGTCATCAATATCAGATAGAGCCATCGGTGTGCTTAGAGCCGTCAATGATGGTTATATTAGGCCTGAAACAACGAGTGAAGCTAATGATATGATAGCTGATGCTTTAGCAAAACTCCCCATTTTCAAATATTATACGATTAACGAAAGTGCCCCATTTGGTAGTATTGATGGCCAAAAACATGGTTGCCGAATCAATACATTTAAAGCCCGTTTTTCTGCTAAATATTTCCGAAAAGGGAAAGGCGTATCAGCACTCACATTAGTTTCAAATCATGTACCAATAAATACGAAAGTGATTTCAGCCAATGAATATGAGGCTCACCACGCATTCGATTTACTCTATAATAATACCAGCCATATTCAGCCCAAAACATTAGCAACAGACACGCATGGCGTTAACAATGTAAACTTTGCTATCCTTGATCTCTTTGGGTATCAGTTTGCCCCGCGATATGCAAAATTTAAACACGTTTTTAATGAATTGTTTGAGATCGAGTATGATGAAATCCTTTCCCTGAAACTTAAAAAATCGCTCAACTTATCACTCATTCAAGAAGAGTGGGAAAATATTCAATGGATAATTTGTTCATTAAGCCGTAAAACGACGACACAAAGCACGGTGATTACTAAGCTTTCTAACAGTAAGAAAAACAATCGCACCTTAGCGGCTCTTCGTGAATATGACCGAATAATTAAGTGTTTATACGTTCTCGATTATGTTGATGACAAAATGCTCAGGCAGTTTGTCCAACAAGCACTTAATCGGGGTGAGGCTTACCATCAATTACGGCGTGCAATTGCGTCAATTAATGGTAATCAATTCAGAGGTGGCGATGATTACCAGATAGAACAATGGAATGATTGTGCTCGTATCATTGCTAACTGCATTATTTATTATAATTCTGCATTATTATCCAGTTTGATTGAAAAATTTGCGCGTGAAAATAATCAAGAAGCGGTGAATATGATAGCTGAGTTATCACCTGTCGCATGGCAGCATATACAGCTGGCCGGTAATTACACCTTTGGCCTTAAAAAAGATAATATTGTACTGGAAAGATTACTGGAGAATTTAGATCCTCTTATTTCAGAAGAGTCGTTAAGCTTAGCGGCATAGTCTATTAATATTATTAAACTATATATCGGCTGTAGTCCTTGATATCAAAGGGCTACAAGCAAACTTTGGACTTTTCGATGAAATGGGCACACAACCCCAGTAAGAAGGGGATGTCGCAGAAGGATGCAGGGGGCTTTAGCTTAGCTCTGGTGGGTTACATTAAAAATACAGGTTCATATCGACAGTGGATCACTTACGCATCAGCAGATGAGCGCATGCACGTTGTAATAAACCTTTACGAACAAAAAAACGGTTTAATTATGCTTCGGCCATTCATTCTGAGTTACGATGAGTTGATGTTGACTCCGGCCGATGTAACGCAGTACACCGACCAAGTTAATTCGATGGATAAAAAACAACATCCTGAATGGTTTAAGTGACCTAAGCTCTGCCAAAAACAGAAACAGAGAGCAATGAGCTCTCTGTCTTTATTTAGTGCGTTGTATTATACAGACTTACTTGGTGTCGCTGTGATTGAGGATTTCTCTTTATTTTTACCTGAGCAGCAAACGATACCAAAGATAATCATAACCAGTGCTATTACATGATACAGATGAATTTGCTCATCTAATAGTACGATACTCAGTAAGCCACCTGAGACCGGGATAATGTGCGTGAAGATCTCACTCCTGGTTGTACCGATCATAGCAACACCTTTATTCCAGAATACGTAAGAAAGCCATGACGGGAAGATAACAAGATAGGCAACACCAAGAGCAGGGTAAATAGATGCATCCTCTGGCATTGATAGGGTGAGCGAATCCCTCGAGAAGAACAAAAAGGCTAGGTAGATCGGTATCAGCATAACAGTTCCTATCAGCGAGCAGAAACTGACGAAGGAGGTATGCGTAATGCGTTTATCTTTCTTGCGTAACAAGGCGCAATAAAATGCCCAGCTGAGTGCGGAAATGATAGTCAGTACATCTCCAACTCCGAACGATGCAAACTGTGACTCGCCATTGACATCAGAGAGGGCTAGATAAATAACTCCAATAGTGCTGACAACGGCCCCAATCACGTTTCGTTTCGAAATATGCTCTTTGAAGAATAGGAAGTTAATGATCAGAACCAAGCAGGGGGTGGCGGAAATGTATATTGCGGCATTAAGTGAACTTGTGTACTGCAAGCCGATATAGAGCGTCAGTGGGAAGCTTACTTGGCCTAATAATGAAAACAGAGAGTTTATTGCTAGGTTCTCTGTAAGTAGGTGCCAGTCTTTTCGTATCACCCTCCAATACAGAGAGAACATTAACAGCGATGTAAATCCCCATCGTAGAATACTCAGCAGGTAAGGGTCGATATAGCCAACCAGTAAATGTCCTGCCACGTAATTACCGCCCCAGAAAATAGCGGCTAATTGTAGAGGTTTACGTGCGTGAAGTAGTTATCACCATGTCCAATTTCATCCCAGATATTTTCACTGATAGTGTCTCTAGTCTCCGGCATCGCACCAATCAGCGTGTGAGAAACCAGGTCGAAGAAAATCAGGTTCAGAGCGCTATCGCTTTTGAGAAATAAATAGAGTTGCTCAGCCGTGGCATCTTTTTCCAGATATTCGAATAATGGATGCTGCGTGCCCTTGCCAGACATTGACGAGGAATTCTACAAAATTGTCGTCTTGCCAACAGTTACTGGTGTGGCCTGCGAACTCAGCAGACAGCCACTTGGCTTCAATTTTTCGCCTGATTACAGATATCACTTCGTCATGCTGAAGTGACGCGGGAATTGATAAGGGATAACAGAGGTTAATTTGGTAAATCATGAACAGCGCGTTTTGCACTACTTTCAGTGCTTCCGGCATGGATTTGTCATATGCATCGGATAGGATGCCGTCAATGTCTTCAGTGAGTCCTTGAGACAGAGTCAGATCGTGATTGTTGATGTAGAAAGTAAGGTGTTGTGTAAACCCGTAACCGTCACCTTCAAAAGATGATATTACTTCCTTATTGCTAAACATAGAAACCTCATCAAGTATCAGGAAAAGGCAGTCTAAACAGACACTACAGGACTTTAGTGGCGAAATGTGCGCTTTCGATCGGTAGGTCTAACATTTGATACTCCTTACTGCATTTCGTGACAAAAAGACTTGTAAATCCGTCACTTCTGTCAACATAGTGCATATCTGCCAGAGAACCTTGCGTACATGTTTAAGAATCATGAACAAACTACCACTGGTGACGATGTTTGAACGACACGGCTCCGATAATGACGACATGACAATGAGCCCCTGTTTTGCAGGTTATTAACACCGAAGTCCATTTGAAGGAAGTGCTGACTTTTTTTGGTCTCCCAACAAAGGAGTGTACAGAAATAACCTATATAAAACAATGCGTTATTAAGTCACGTTTAACATAATGATGATTATGCGTATCGCGTTAACAATTTTAACATTTGGCTTTTTTTTGAGTTGGGATTTCATTTTGTTCAGAATTTTCTGGAACCTCTAAATCAACATCTATCGTCACGTTATTATTCAATATGCATGGATTTATTTTTAAAGGTATCTATGATCGACAAATCGAGAGTTGAATGTTAGGAAAGTCATGGGACACAATCTGGCGGATTTACCAAAAGAAAAAATGGACAAGGTTAACGTAGATCTTGCTGCATCAGGTGTTGCATATAAGGAAAGATTGAATAAGCAGGTGCTTGATGTGCAAGTGGAGCAAGAACAACCTGAACATCTTAGAAAATACTTTCGAGAGAGACTGACGCATTATCGAAAGCAATCAGAAAACCTACCAGGGCCTGGTTATTATGAGGTATTAGATCCAAAAGTTTAGGACATATTTATTGTGATAATTAATAAAATCAAATATTTGTGATAAGTGAAAGCCTGTTATTATGGTTGTAGGCGCTTGAATCATTCTGGTTTTAGCATTTGCAAGCACCCTTTCAACGCACCTTAGCAATAGGGATCTCGTTGACGTTTGTTGTGTATTCAGGAGACAACATTCCCCGCCTCATTTGCCAGGTAGGATCGCAACCCTTTCCTGCAAAGCCAATGTTGAATTTTCCCGACCGGTTCATGTCATCCAGCATTCGCATGAGCTCTTCACTTCTTTTGAATGGCTGTACTTCATTAAATAAATCGAACTGAGTTATCTTGGAATCGGTGAAGTCCGACAACATAATTCCGGCTTTGTGATACTGGTGGCCGTCTCGCCAAATTGCATTCAACGCCCTGACTGCGGCATTGATAATATCCCGCGTATCGGCGCTGGGATACACCAAGCGCTCGATGGCACGATTGCTGTACATTGAGCCGGGAGAATAGTGGCTGGTACTCACAAACACGGAGACCACACTGCACAGCTGGTCTTCTTCTCTTAACTTCATGCTAGCTCGCTCAGCGTAGCTGCATACCGCCTGGTGCATATCATCATACCGCTCAACTTTCTTACCGAACGATTTAGACGAGATGATCTGCTCCTTAACTTTCCGGACTTCCTCCAATTCGATACAAGCGTCCCCGTTAAGCTCCCGCACGGTCCTTTCAACAACAACCCCAAAGGTTTTTCTGATCATCGCAATATCAGCGTCGGCCAAGTCTAAAATGGTATGAATACCCATGACCTTTAACTTCGCGGCGATGCGCCTTCCAACTCCCCACACATCACCCACCGGTAATAACGCCATCAATTTTCTTTGTCGCGTTTTTTGGCTCAAATCCACCACCCCGCCCGTTTTTGACCAGGACTTAGCCGCGTGATTAGCCAGTTTTGCGAGCGTTTTTGTGGGGCCAAAGCCTACGCCTACCGGGACGTGAGTGATCTGTAATATGTCTTGCTGTATCGCGCGACCAAAATCTTCAAGGCTTGAGTTAGGTATTCTATCCGGCACAGTTAGAAAGGCCTCGTCAATTGAATACACTTCCATACCGATTGAGAAGCCAGCTAATACAGACATAACACGGTCAGACACGTTTTGATAAAGCGAATAATTTGAACTAAACACCTGAACATTATGATATTTAAAGAAGTTGATATTCTCAAAGTACAGCGCCCCCATTTTGATGCCCAGGGCTTTTGCTTCTTTTGAGCGCGATATGACAATGTGATCATTATTTGCCAACACAACGATAGGTAAACCTGCAAGCCGTGGGTTAAATGCCGCCTCACACGAACAGTAGAACGAATTAATATCTGCGAGACACAGCATCACAATGCCTTGTGAATTATGTACGTCACTACACCAAAAAGATTAAACTCTGAACCGGACGGGATTGGGATCGGTGAAAAGTCAGGGTTCATCGGAATGAGTGCTGGAAATGGTGTTTTTTGGAGTTGTTTCACTGTAAATTCACCATCAATAGAAGCGATGACAATATTTCCATCATTGGCCTGAAGACTGCTATCGACGATAACGATATCTCCATCACTGATGTTGGCATCAATCATGGATGTACCAGACACTCTCAAGAAATAGGTTCCTGCCGGATGTGTTATTAATAATTCATTTAAGTCTATGTTATTTTTTGAATAATCCGAGGCTGGGGACGGGAATCCTGCGGGGATTAGAGCCTCGAAAAAAGGCAGTTTTATGCCCGCTGGTAATTCACATAATGAAAAATGCATAACGCCACCTTCTTTGATACTGTAAATATATACAGTATTATTATTCAGAGGCGAATGATTGTCTAGTAACTATTTTTTGATGGTATTTTGGTAATGAACATACTCACGATGCAGAAGTATTATAACCCCGCCCACCACAAAGCCTGAAATACTGCCCTGATATCCTTCCGGTGGGTGATAGCCGGTGATGATTGCGAGTAAAATACACGGAATACCAACCAATATAACCAGTGCTCTCACGAACTTCTGCCTGCCTGCTACCATTACAAATGCTAAGCCAAGGATGAAACCAAGAAATGTCGTCGCATCAACGCCCTCGTTTACAAGCTGAACTGCGGTTAATGCGACAATAAATATTGCGATGAATAACTTGTTTTTTTGGCTTAGGTACAAGTAACGGATGAATTCGAGTAACTGCATTAAACTTAACCCTTCCCGTGAATATCCATATACAATTTTAAGCCACTGTCGATGGAATTGGTGAAAATTTGAATGACACTGTCTGCATTCCTACTGAGCAGCGCATCACGCAAAGGAAAATAATATTTAGGCCAATCTTCTAGTGATGTGGTTCCATAAAGAAAGTGGAAGCTAGGTCCAACACTGACCCAGAGCTGGGTAATCAACGCCATAAGTTCAGGAGAATTAGAGAGTGAAAACATGCGCAACCTCAACGCCCAGTGTAGCTGAACGGCAGTTTGAATTTCCCCGGACAAGTGAGCCACTTCAAGATCTCGAGTCAGTTCCACAAGCGAGCCAAGATCGTCATCAGACATGATATTGATTGAGCGAGTGATCGCGGGCAACTCCAATAACTTCCGGATGCCCATCAATTCAATAAGGCGGTCTGGTTGAATTTCGGGAACCAGAAATGCATGCGAAGGTGAAACATCCAGCGCCCCATATGAAGAAAGCCTGACCAATGCCTCTCGGACAGGGGTGATGCTCATATTTAACGAATTCGCAATGTCTTTGGTGACCACCTTTTGTCATGGCGCAAGAAACCCCAATATAAGGGCACATTTTAGGCGGTTTTCAACTTGCTGGGTTAAGCTGATCCTACGCGGAGGTTTTGCATTTAATGAGGAAAGAACCCGATCTGAAATATCACTTAATTTAAATTTTTTTTTATTCATAACAACATATTCCGTGGTGTTTTATGCCTAACAAAGTATTGATAGGAATAATTAATTAGAATTGAATCTTATTGAAAAAGCAATTTAAAGAAGTAAACATATCTTTCATGTCATACGGTCGTGATGCTTTCAGGCTTGAAGCCGAGTATCCTATGGGCTGGGACTGAGGTAATCGAGAGAGGTGGTGAAAGTGAAGGGGTTGATCGATTGTAAGGATATGGAGATTATAGAACAAATTCATAGCATAACGGATTCGCTAGGAAGCAAGGGATTCTCCTATGCTGTTAAGCCTAAGAGCAAACAGCAAAACCCATCTATTGTTTCAAACTTCCCTCAGCACTGGAAAAACAAGTATGAAAAACTATCATTTCATCACATCGATCCTATCATGGTCTACGCTCAAAAAAGTACACTTCCTTTTCACTGGGTGGATGTAGGAAGTAAACCATTTTTGGATGTGAGGAATGTTAGGGTATCCAAGCATGTAATTCCTGGTGTTTTGAATGGGTACACCATCCCCTTACATGACCATATGGATAACGTTATTGCTTTTAGTGTTTGGGGTGAAAAGCAACAACTAGAAATGATGGAGAACGACAAACGCCTTAATGATGACGTATACAGAAGAATTCTTATCCTTCATGAAAGCACATTGCAAAAATACAACCAGTGCCCAGAAGATAAATTGCAGATCCTCAGCGCTAGAGAGCTACAGGTTTTAAATCTGGTAAACAGGTTGTTTGAATGTCCATTGAGAAGATATTGCCCGCATTGCTGAACAATCGATTCACTGGCAACCGCATGCTGATTCATGGTGTAGCTATCGCGTAACCATTTGTCCATTGGGGTTTCTCTTTTATAGATCAAAGCCCCACCAACAAGGTCATAAAGGGATGAGATAATTTGCCGGGAAACTTCGAACGCTTGCTGCCTTGCCAAGGCAACAGTAATGCGCCGCATATCGCTTAGAGGCTCTTTACCCGTAAGACTATCCCATTGCTCACTTAGAGAGGAATATACAGCGCTACGGGCGCTATAGAGCGCAATTTCGGACTGTGCAAGGACCATCTGTACGCGTGAGCTGTTTTTCCATGAAACGGACAATGAACGGTCGAACTTGTGTTCGGCGAGGCTGATTGCATAGTCCAGCGATGCGCGAGCCATCCCCAGAGGTATCCCTGCCATATTGCGCAGGATCGCATCAGGAACGTCATGCAAAGGGCCTTTACGATACGGCTCACTAAAACTGAAGCTGTGTTCAAAAGGAATAAACAAATCGTTGGCGCAATAATCACGACTTCCACTTGCTGCTAGTCCTGTTGTGTGCCAATTATCCAGCAATTCGTACTCATCTGGTTTAGCCATCATAACCCGCCAAATCGGCGCTCCTTGTGCATCTAAGAGCTTATTTCCGTTTTGGTAAACGTAGCACCCAGCGCTGAGTATGTCGCAGTGGCTTAATCCACTACCAAACCGCCAGCGGCCAGTAACGCGATATCCACCAGGCACTATTTCAGCTTTCCCTTGTGGATGTATCCAACCTGCTGTTATGGAGTCAACAGTGAACATGTTGCGGGCCACTGACTCTTCTATAAAGCCTGAGTAGATCCCAGAGTCACTACCAATCATTGCACACCAAGCTACAGCTGCATCACCTACCGCAAGCTGCTCAATAATCTGCGTTTGTTGAGGTGAGGTTAGTTCCAGTCCTCCCCATTCCATAGGGAAATTCATTCTAAATACACCGATCCTTTTGAGTTTGTTAACTACCTCGGTGGGTAACCGGCGCTGTTCTTCGAACGCTCGACTTTCAGGAGAAACTTCCTTCGCCAGTTTTTTTGCATCAAGTAACAATGATTCGAATGAGATTGCGTGCATTTTGCTCACCTATAAATATCGGTCATTACTGATAATATTATTGGGGTCAATGAATTGTTTTAATTCACGAACGAAGCATCTTTCACCTTCGCCGGGTGTGACTAGTGATGCCCATTTGGCATGCTCAACACCCAGCCGGTACGGGATAAATCCTTTGGCCGTAAATTTTTCATGTAACTTATTTAAGGCTGCTAACGCATCCGCCGACTCTTTCTCGGTTATCTTAAAAGCGATAGATACGACCAGGTCAATTACATCACCGCTAAGGGCGTTGATCGTAGCTCCACAAAGAATTCCTGTATCTTTGTGAACCTCATCAATCAACTGATAGGCCATTTCCAAGGCATCAGAAGTAAAAGGAATTAACGGGAGGAAGAAGATCCAGCCATTGCCACCAGCATCAATTTTGGTATGACCGGCCCCCAGCGTTTTCCTAAGCAGAGTGTCATTTAGTGAGGTATCGCCAACATGCGCGGCTTCAACTAAATTTGCGATTACATCAGGCCCAGGGTAATTACCTTCGGTGACCGGATTGGATGTCACATTTGTGAACACTTGTGAAGACTCGCACAGCCTTTTGATCAAACTAACTCGCTGCACGACATCATCAGATAAGCCGTCTACACACAGGTGGACAGTATATAAGCCGTCACTACCCCCGTAAGTTGAATTGGCCGTGGTGTCATAAATCTTCAATACACCACTACTGAGCCCATTGGCTACCCACTTTTTCAACAGCTGTATTGCTGGTGAAAGCAATTTCCGGCTGAAGTTAAATCGAACTACATTGGTGCTTTCAGGGCGGTTATGGAGTTTGATTACTCCCGCCGTGATGATCCCAAAACTCGACTGAGCAAAGAATTGTACCAGCGAGGGCCCAACACCATGTGAATACACAGGCGTTTCAACATGGCTGGGCCACCAGCCAACGCGAATAACTTTTCCCGTTGGCAATAGAACTTCAATGCCAACAAGGTCTTCAGTCCGTTGGTGACGAAGCCCGACCCCTCTATCCAGCGAGTTGCCGAGGAAGCTAGAGTGAGCAGAAGACGCTGTTATGTTTAACATTTTTGGGGTGCCAATTAACAGCTCAGACAGCTCACCTTGAGTCACGCCAGGCTCAATAATTGCCCAGCCTTGGTCAGTATCAATTTTTCGTACTGTATTTAATTTTTGTAGTTCAACAAGGTAGCTACCATCAGCAAGATCCTCCTTAGAACCAAGTCCCCAGTTATACCCAACACTTACAGGGTGCAATCGGGTTCCTGGAAACTCATTTGCGCCGATCACAATCTGCTGGAGATCAATGAATGAATTTGGCCTAAAAATCCCTTTAATTTTCCTACGGCGAAAAGCACTGACGTTATCAGGCAGACGTTTTGCTCTGAACACACATTCACCATCAACACGAGACTCGATATAGCTCAAGAAATCTTCTTTCATGATATTCACTTATATGGATAAATTATTACTTCAGGGTTTTGTTTTTACGTAACTCAGTTGATCACTGAAAGTACCATCCTGATTAATTAGACGGGTTTTACTGACACCTTCATGAATGTAGCCTGCTTTCAGTGCGACTTTTTTGGAGGCCACGTTTTCGGGTTTAACGCCTAACTCCAGACGATAGAACCCCCCCCTCAGTCATGAGCCACTCTGAAAACATCTTTAGAGCTAAGGAAGCATAACCTTTGCCTCGAAAGCCTGAGTAGACACCGTAGCCAACATCACCTACGTTGGGGGGAACTACAGGCCGAAGGCTGATTCTTCCTATTAGTTCTTGCGTTTTATTTTCAAAAATCGAGAGCATCATTTTTTTTCCCAGCAACCAATACAGTCCAGCTAAGCGACAGTCTTTATCAAACTGAGAAAATGGAATGTCAGGATAGATAGACCAAAATCGAGTAATAGAGTCGTGGTGATCTTGGAACATTCGAGTTCCATCTGGCCGGGAAGAAACGCGTAGTGTTAGCACTCCATCGGACAGCCCTTCTTTAGGAAATGGAGTGAAGGATTTTTGAACAGATTTAGGACTTGTGAATTGTAGTTCAACCACATCAACATCAGAGCCGTTAGGATCTTTAAACGCAATCAATCCACTTGAACTGAATCCAACATTCAACGCAGCGGCCACGGCTGGCAGGTTGTCCGATTTAATATGGGTAAGAACGGTTTTTCCGGCCAGCTCAAATTCAAGAAGTTGGGGGGTAAGCTTTAGATATTCAGATACGGGATCCGAACACTCTCCCAAAGAATGGGAGATGACGTTTTCAGATACTGGGTGAAGACTAAATAATGACACAACGCCGTTTGAATCAGCTAGGCGAACAGCACGGTGATGCATGTTTAGGGAGTCTAGAGCATGCTTAATATCGCTGCAAAGCAGTGGGGAAGTTGCATGAAGTAGGGAGATCATCGTTAAACCTGTAAGAAGATTATTTAGGCTAGGATGTAGAGCATATAGCCAATTCTTGCAGGTTTAACCTACACAAAAGGGTGGTTTATTGTGCAACGTTTTATTATGGCGTTGTCGTGTTGATGGTCTTTGTCGCTATTTCCAGTTCCTCAATGGTAACACTGCCTTGAAGTATGCCTAATCGGGTGGCGAGGTTTAGACGGCAGTTGACATAGAGCCAAGCCATAGCCCCCATACAGTAGGATTCGCGGCCTGATGGCTGATACTGCCCTTCTTCCATGTCGTCTGCACTACCCTGGTAGGTCGTCTTGTGACAGAAGAAAACCTCTTGGTCTGATGAAAGCAATGTGCGTTTAATGTCATCCAAGCGCCCTTCTGCCAGCGAGATCCCTCCCACCTTTCTGAAGGGGCAATTTGTACAAGGTTTTTTTACTGCAAACAGTTTTTTAATGTTCATGATTCTCCACCGAATTGGGCATAAACATCACGCTGAATAACATTAAGCAAGTGCGGCCAAACAGCACCATTTGGTAGCTCACCGAGTCGATTCATCAAAAAATCCTCACGAGTAAATCCGGAGTTGATTGCTTGGTATAGACATTACCACCACAAGGTTCGCCGTCGAAAGAACACCAACCCCAGGCCGAGTCAACTGCGGTTCCTTTGAGCACTCTGTCGATGCGCGGTAGCTGAAGCATGGCTTCATCATGCAGAGCGGTGTTAGTCTGCTTGAGCATCGGGAGGATCCGGTTACCCATTTCCCACAAGTGGAACAGGATACTTTCATTCACGCCGGGTCTTGCTATCTCATGTATTTCGGGGAGTATTTTTTGAATCTGGCACAGCTGCTGTTCCCAGTTAACATAGAGATCAACTTCCGCCTCGATAGCGGTACGATCAGTAATGACATACGCGCCGTAGATGCGGTGCATTAACACGATGACATCCAGCTCACACAGCCCGTCATTAAGGAAGTTGAAGGACGGAAGGTTGAAGTGCATAAACTGAAGATAAGCAACAGCCACATTGACCTGACGCAAACTCATTGTGGTTTCAATCGCGTAAAAATCATCTTTCCGAATTGCGTAGGTATGAGTAATACGAAACTTATTCATTTCTTACCACCTAAATCCCAGTGCCCAGGGATCGAGTCACTTAAAAGTAGTAACGGAGTGTGTTGCCCACCTGATGGGTACCGTTCGTCCAAAGCGGTATACACGTCATCTGCATCCAAATCCGTCACTCGTAACGCATCCACTAGTCGACAAACGTTCTGCCCTTTGCGTTCCAGATCTACGAGCAAAACGACGACTCGGCATAAGCCTTGCTTAGCACTGGCCTGCGTATATCGAAGTTCGCATGCGATTGTATTGGCTTCAGGACTGTTCGGAATATTCAGTTGCAGATAGGCAATGGCCGCAGCTCGGTTGTGCTCAAGGTTTTTAACCAACGTTCGGATTAATACTGGTATCGCACCAAGATGATGAGGTGATGTCACAATATTAAGTGAGTCACTCATGACAATCATTTTATTGGTCAATTTCCAAAGGTAGGTGCGGTTATTATTGTCCAGAACATAAAGAAAACGGAGCAAAATCACGATAATGGCGATCAGCACGTACACCATCATTTAACTCCGTATTTGATGTCTACTTGCTCGGCGCGCGCAATGCTCCCGGCAATCAATTGCTCGCACTTCTCACGGCGAAAATCTGGGCCTGCCCCGATCTCATCAAACTGAGTTTTCAGCTGGCCGGTGAATTGCTCAATATTTTCACGCATTTTTTCTGTCATGGCCTGCGCTCTTTCATCAGTGCTTTCTTCGGTACCGAGCGCTTTATGTAACGCCTGCTGCATTTTAAGGGCTACCTCTTGGCCTCGCGAACTTGGGCTTTCAATGTACGCTCGGCACTCAGCAATTGAGGTCAGTACAGCACCGTGTGAGCCTGCAATTTCGCCGATGGCTTCGTTAGGCAAAGGCGCGGCTTTTGCTGTGGCAAAGCCCAGAGATAGCATTATGATTATTAATGTAGCGATGGGGAGTTTCATGGTTAACCTCATAGTTTAATTTCGACAGGCAAAGACAGCGCGGCAATACGTTGGATAACAGCGGTTAATAGCGCGATGGGAACGATGGAAGAAAACACCAACCAGTCACTGTTGAGTGACGTATACGACCACAGAGCGAGCACGGCAAGTGAAAGCATGGCGATGATAATCATAATGCTCACGTTGCGAAATACGGCCAAGAAGACCGTTTTGAAGTTACGAAATAATGAGCTCTCACAGCGCACCACAGTCCCGATGAACATTAGCATCATGGGCAGGATGATAAAGGTTGTGAACGTCACCAGGCTGTACATGTTGAAGTAGACCGGGAATAACGACAGGGAGCCTTGTGGCTGGGAGACAGGATCCATTACTAACGGGACTGGAACCTGAGTGTTACCTGCGGCAGCGCTGGCCGTTGGCATATAAAGGCTGAAGCACCAAAGCGCAAACACCAACAAGAATGTGGCAATAACACCGGCAAACAAAGTCACTAGCAGGTTACGGATGTGGTTTTTCACAGGCAGTCTTTTGCCAGTGATCTTTTGATGGGTCAGCGTCATCATCACCAGTGAGGCAATGAATACGGGTTGAAGGATGAAGAAACCAATATCGGCCATTGAGAGTCTCTGCATCATCAGGGAAAGTAATCCCCCTCCAATTAAGGCCGGAACAACCAGCATTAAAACTCCATAAACGCTTACAAATGATTTACAGGTTTCGATGAAAACGGGCTTGATAGAATGGGAGCTAACTTTCGCGTGTTGCATGGTGGACATTGGAAATCCCTTATTTAAATATGGACTATTGACCGCAACGCTTTTGGTGCGACGAGTGTGAAATGACATTGACCAGGTCACGACGCTTTCGGCGCGTGCTAAGGTCTACAACGTTGGAGCCTGTAGATCGTGAGGCAAGAATAGTCACCTCGGCAGGTTGATAAGCTTTCAGACGGATACCTTGGAATGTTAACGGGATTCCCTCTCCGCCATCTTCATTGCAACGACCACCAGCGAGCTCATGGAGTTTCATGCGCTGTTTCACATCAGAGGCCTTGCGGCGAAACTCATCCATGCTCCGGCGATCAGCCAGGCACTTCGAAAGTTCGTCGTTGCTCAATGTAAAGCGGTAGACCACCAGCTTTAACCAATGTTTAAATTTACCCATGACTCTTCCTAAGCAGTTTCGAATGCGTTAATTGTCTCATGCAACTACCGCTGACAAAGAACGTAAAGGAGATCGAAACGCCTTCATTTTTTGCTTGTTCTGGGCTGTTTACTTGATGTTTTATCGTGCCTGTATCGTTGAAAGGTATTTTTTACATTGCTGATGGACACGCCCGGCAAGGATGATTGAGGCGGTATAGTCAAGGGTGTCTAACCCGAATTCTTTGAGCGTGTCATCGTTAGTTGGCTCAAACCAGCGGCGGACGCCACGACGGCTAACTTTTAAAAACCAGGAAACCCCTGTGGCCATGTCGTGCTCAATAAAAAGGCGTTCAATGCCTGTCTCATCGGTAATGATAAACCCTGAATCTTTAGGATAAATAAGACCTGAAGCGCCGTGAGGGATAGAAGATGAATCTTTGGCGGAAAAAGCCAGTCGCTTACCGCGCAAATTAACAAACTGAGTCACACTGTTGTCCTGGGTTTAGATAATCACTGATAACGCGAGCCATATCGGTGTAGAAAAAGTCACAAAGATGGCATAGCTAACCTATGAGGTCGTTATTTTACGATGATGGGGAACGGTGACGAAGGATAATGGCCGACAAAATGTCGGCTAATTTTGGGAGCGGTAAACGTTGACTCGGCTATAAACACGACTGAACACTTTTACTTCGTCTGAGGACTTATCAACGTCGATAGCGAAGACGCCTAAAAAACGGTACAAGGTACGGTTTAACTCATCACGGGAATGCGCCATAACAATACGGTAATCCCACGTTTCCTGATAGTTTCTTGTTGCATTAAGGCTTTGTTCAGTGATCTTGTTGCCGTCTGCCGAGAGTGCATTTTTCCACTCTCCAGCCTCATACAAACGAGGAAACCAAACCATTACGCGGCCTGTCAATCCGATGGACTGAGCGACTTCAGCAGGCAGAGCCCAGCCGCCTGACTGATGATGCCCCTCTCTGCGATACCCAAAACATTGCAAAGCATCTCTGTGATAGCGGAAAACCGAGTTAGGGCCCACGGCCATGTAGCCAGTATTTATATGCTTTTTTGCAGAGTATCGTTCGTCATAGTCCCAGCGGAAAAACAGGCCTTGATTTTCGAGCTCTTCTTTTTTGTCTTTAACTAAACGGACAAACTCATCAACCAGCTTATTTACCTCGCTGAGAGTTATGTTACTGGCAGGGATCCGTTCCTCCTGGAACCCTGTTGCCTCTACGATATCTAAACGACGCACGGCGTCAGCTTTTCTAGCGTCGTTACTATCATGATGAGCCTCATCAATCTCAAGATAGAGGTTCAGCTGTGGAAAAAGCAGATCAGCAAGGTATATTTTGCCTAAGTGCCCTTCTTTTCGAATGCACTGTTGGCAAACGAACTCAATATCTGGATCATCCAGCGTATGGACGACCCGATTGATAATGTAGTGCTCCCAGCGTTTATGCGAAATCTTTGACAACGCACGGAGTATGTAGTCTGTTTTGCTCATGAGATTACCGTTAATGCCGTAGTATATAGAGTATGCTTCGGCAAATAATTTTAATAAAAATCAATAACGAATAGTTTAACGTTAATGTTTGTCTTATCAAATGCGTTTTCGTAGGAACCTACTTGATTGACTGAGCATTCCCTCTCAATTAACGCCTTAACATTGTCTTGCGTAGCGCTGCCTGGCAGGATGGCAACTATCCTACCTTCACTCTTAACGAATTGCTGAGCATGCTTAACGTGCAATTTCCATCGGTTTTGAGAATAGGGAGGATTCATTAACACTCGTTCGAATAATCCGAGTTGTTTAACTGTGGCATTTAGGAAATTTTGCTGGTAGGTATCCCAGCGTAGGCGCGAGCACGCAGCAGCAACGCTGTTTGTCTCTACCCCAGTTACCTTGATGCCCTCCGGCAAGTTGCGGAGAAGTGTGCCAAAACCGATACTCGGTTCTAATAGTGAGTCCCCTTCTTGCGGGTCACATTCATCCATTGCAGCTTTCTGAAGCTCGCCTGTTGTTGGATAGAACTGATGCGTTTTCTGGTCGGGCAGCGTGCCACTGATGGCGATCGCTTTAAATGCTTCCATCGGCCAAAATTCAAATTCGTAGACTTCAGGTTTAAGCTCTACAGCGCCCAGAATGCGGAAGATGCTATCAAGCTCCTTCCTCACCAGGTCGGCATAATGGTATAGGCGAGGCATTACAATAGTGAATGGTCCTGTGCCATATTGTTTCGCACTGTGTTGGTTGTTTCGCGCCATTTCAGCGAGTTCAGTGCATGTTGGGAACGCAATCCGGTAGTCAATTAAATCGCCTGTGTATTGCGTGTTGTGCGGTGCCTTGTTGGTTTTTCCTCGCTCTTTGAACTGTGGGATGAGGCCAGGCATTCGGTAAGCTAATACCGTATTGAGGTCATCGCACACAGCCTCTGAGACCTGAATATGTACATTGCCATTCAGGAAGCCTTTGCATGTCAGAGTGCCACCGTCTACCGATATCCACTCCCCAACATTATTACTGAGGGATTGCTCTAACGCCCATTTATTCACGATCTCTGCGCCGGGACGGCCTTGCATGAGGCCGATAATTTTACGTAGATCGCTGAGGTAATCCATATTGTCATAACCCCGCTTATAGTCACGGCAAGGCAGGCAATTAGTGATTACCATTTTCGGACTAAATCCTTGCGCCTTGTTGGTTTTGTGAAATACGGACAGGTTTTTGAATACGCCTTCGACCATTTCTGCGAAATAATCTTTTTTCTCGGTGGTCAAGCCTTTGGCTGTGGCAAGCACGTTCTCTTCCGTGAAGGCAACGAGCCGCAGAGTGGTAAGTCGATCTGGTGAAGCTTTGCGCCACTGTCGAAGCGTGTTGTACCATTCATCTTTTCGGGCGGTCGGCATAAAGTTTCGTACCCCAGTCAGATCTAATACCTGTTGCCAGAAAGACTCATCCAGTGCGCATGTGGCGCGCTGGAGATCAAACAGGCAATCAACGGCCAACGTAGTCCCCATCGAGTTGTTACATCCGTCTGTGAAATAGCGAAATGCCTGGCTGTGGCGCTTGCCCATCACAGCGAGATGCAGGGATTCGATTTCGCTACGAGCCTCACGGTACTCCGCGAGCAACTGAGTCAGTGAATTAAACATACGAAACCCTTCATGCGGATTGATACCAGCATGATGACTGTCTTCAGTTTGATACAGGGGTAACATAGGCTGAAATTCAACGGCGCGATTGGGATCGTAGATGGCTAAAGTGGTCATAGAGTACCTCACGGGAAATAGAATTATTATCCTGTGGGGGTAACTGCTGACGAAGTGAATCGGCAAAAAAAAAGCCTCGTCCTAAACGAGGCATCTATTAAATAAGGTACTACTTTCTTATCTCTCAACACACGTCGTCTTCAAGGTCTTCACCAAATTCATCAAAACAAACTCGCGTTGGGAGAGCGACTCCTTTAGGGCGAAAAAGATGATGGATCTGGAGATTATTCAAAAACTCAGCTTGTATGAGTATTTTTATACTGTTTCGTAGAATATCCGAGGTTGGGCTCAAGATCCAGCCACAATTTACTTGAACACCGTGTCTATCTGTGATTTGCGCGGTGCATTCACTTTCGTGGTTCGAATCCTGATTGCAGTTCGGGCAAAGGAATACGGGCGCTGAACCGCTTTCACTGAGGCACTCGCGAAATTCTTCAGCGGTCGGCCAAGTGTAAGCATCGCAAATTTCCGGCAGGCGCTGATCGCTGTAGAACTGAACTGGCGACTCATGACCCCGAATATCCTCTAGTGACTGGAGGACCCGCTCCGGCGAAAGAGATAACACATCGCTGTATTCTTCCAACTTCGCGTAGATCGTGTTGCGCATGACGGTAATAGATAACACGTCAGCTCCTGAAAGCAAGGCTGTATTCTCAAGCGCCTGAATAGCTCCCTCAACCGAGTTCGGTGGTAATTTGGTGTGAATGCGTTGCGCTATCGATGGTTGGCTCATTTGCACTTCCTTAGGAATGTATATAATGCTGATTTTACTTCGGGTAGTGCCGCTGACCGAATTTACAGGTGCTACAATTTGCTGCTGATGGTTAGGCCATCACTTGTCGGGATGTCAAAGCACAGGGCATTTCCAGACTGATATTCGTAGTCCCCCATCAAATAGCAAAGCTTGAAATTCCCACGATGGTACTGGCGCAGTTCAAGCGGCAGGCCCGGATTGGGGAAAATTTGTAGCTGAACGGTAAATTGGCCCTTAGTGGTCTGAAAATCTGTTTTCATGCCAGTGCCGGTTTCATTATATGTCCGAATAACTGGCTGAGTGACCGCACCAACATCCCAGGTAGTGACCAAGGTTGTCGAACGCCAGTAATAAATTACCGATAATGCAGCAACAATTAACACCAGAAGGAACGCAATCAGGTACTCCCTTGATGAAATCGAATACGACCAGTGCCTGTGCTTTTTGCGTGCACGTTTTTTCCGGCGCGGGGCCCCTTTTTTAGTTCGCTCTGTCGTGGACATAGAAAACCTCTTTTTAATCGTTCTTTGCTATTTTTAAACCAGTTAACATATACATGACCTGAAGCTCACTCAAGGCATTAAGATTGAGTTCTTGTATATATCTGTGTATCCCTTCCGGGGTTTCAGTGACCGGCATACCTGGCAATGCTCCTCCCCCCGCACGCTTCGCTAGATGTAAACCGGCATAGATATAATTGACCTGGTGAGAAGAAAGTGTTGCGATGTCCAGATGGTCCAGGTAATCCCGCTGCTGCTGAATGCTATAACGCTCCCGGACATCATACTCATCAGGCAGCGCCACAACACCTTCTATGCTGGTCGCCGTGAATTTATCAAAGGAAGAGGAAATGCCTGCAACATTGAACTGTTGATCGGCAACGTAAACAACCTCACCCTTGGTAAGATGACCGTCCTGGCGCTGAAGGAACACTGTGGAACCAGCGTGCAAATTACCGGTCCAATACCCGTTGGATTGAGACATTTCATCCCCCTTTAATTGATCTCACAAATTCATCATATCAGTCGTTCAGAATCGACAAAGCCCGATCAGGTCGGGCTTTTGTTTTGTTTACTCGAATTGACCACCGGAGATGGTTTCCGCTATATCGATCGCCAGGTCGTTATCACTGATATCAGCTAGGCGCTCGTAGCGGTAAAGCGGGATGTTCAGCTGACTGAGTAAGCCAATCAGAAACGCGCTGTTCCCGGAGTCGGCCAGGCGTTCTTCCGTCAGCATTACCAACACAATTTCGCCGCTGTGTACGTCGCTGAGGACAAAGTTGAAGTTCATGCGTGACATAAACTGCATGGCACTTTTCACGTCCAGACTCTGGCTCTCAAAATCCTTTTCTTCTGCTTGAATGATGTCTGTTACCCGAACGCGTGGTGCAACGGCATACTGGTCGGCAAACATCTCAATCAGGCGCGAGTACAGGTTGCTGGCATCGCGGGGGAGAAGAAACTTATGCCGCTTGTAGCCAACATAGATTGCGGGTGTCAGTTCATTGTCACTGACAATCACGCTATCGGGATCATCCTGCTGGTAAATTCGCTCCCCAGTCACTTCATCAATGGGAAACAACTCATCCAGCGTTGGTTTCCGATCCCCCTTTTCGCCAACTGGTTTCTTACTTGACTTCCCGGTAAAAAACAGTAAGTAGGCCAACCCTAGCACACCTGCAATAAATACTGCCAATCCAATCATCTTGAAAGACATGACGCACCCCCGTGCCTGTCTTAGTTTGTATTTCCTGTTATACCGGCCTATCCGCAATATCGTTGCGGATCAGGTAGTCTGCCAGGTCCCTTAATGAAGAAACGCCCAAATCCCGCAGGCGGGCGCTCTTTATTGATTTCAGCTTCACGTGCTTTGCGAACGTTTTGCAAATAACGGTACATCTCTTCCGGTAAGGTCATGGCCTTGGCACTCAACAACGGATAATCGCTCCGAGCAAACCAAGCTTCATAGGCTCCATCCTTACGTGCTTTATACAGCGGGTATTCCTCCTGCCCTTCAACAGGCGGTTGCCAAGTATCGTTATTCCGCTTTTTGCGCTCCAAAGAGATGAACCATGTTTCGAAAAATTGCTTTACCAGGCTGTCAGTCACGCTCATGGGTTTTCCTTGTTGTACCACGGGGAGAAGTCTTCAAAATTCCAACCTCCCTCATCTTTGAGCCATTTCACGGCCAGAAAACGGAAGGGATAGTGTTCAGCGGCCAGCTTGATCTTGACTCGCGCGTCCTCTTCCCAATGCCCCTTCACTTCATGCACCTCCAGATCACCTGAGGCCAGCATGACGAAGAAGTCCGCTGTATACGTCGTCTTGTCGGCGAGTCGTAGCTTGATGGATTCAAACTTGAACCAGACGACTTCACCAGCATGCATAAGCCATTTAAGATGTTCAGCGTAGCGCGCTTCAGTTTTATTCATCGTGCCCGTGCGTAACCGTCCCAGTGCTTGGGTTCGTTGCTTTGCCGTCAACTCAGCAGGCGCTGTATCAAGAGTTTGCTGGTGGACCGTAACAGGCTGCGTGTCATTCTTTGGTACCGATTTGGGGCTCGCGCTGCGCCCCATTCTTTGCTCGTATTCGCGTTGCTGATCTTCAGTCCAACGAAGCATTAAGCGTCACCCTCGGTTGTGATTACCTTATTCATACTCGGTATGGTTAAGCTCTACTCGTCACCGCCCTGGGCGTCTTCATCATCAGACTCACCACCTGCACCGCCTTCACCAGAATCCTCGGTACCTTCCGCTCCTTCAGCCGATGACTTTGCTTCCCCGCCGAACGCAGCAATTAACTGATCCAGCAGTTCCATAATAACTCCGGTAAACAAAACGAAGTCCGCATCAAACCGCTGGACTTCATCTTCGCGATCGATATCGTCATTTTGCTCAATAAGGGCGTCGGCAAAGTTCAACCGGGAAATGACAAAGCTGTCGTTGATGACGAAGTTGAGTTGCTCCATCCAGCTCATCGACAGCTTAGTAACTAACTTGCCCGCCTCGATGTGATTGGCAATCTCATCGCAAACCAGATCTTGGCGTTTCGTCGTTACCACGCCACCGTCTTCCAGGATGGCTTCAAGGGTCGCCTCATCGCACAACGCCAACCCAGGAGGCAGCTCGGAAGAGCGAACCCACTCCGTTAGTTTGAGCTCCACCGGAGTTTCCAGCGTGAACGGAATGATAGGCAGAGAGCCCAGCGTTTTACGTAGGAGCGCAGCGGCGTCTTCAGCGCGTTTAAAGCTGGTGGTATCCACAATGATCAGACGGGATTTTGGGTCAATCCACATGTTCATGTTGGCGTACTTACTCAGGGCTTTGGGCAGCAACTCCCCCAGCACCAGATCGTTAAGCGCTGAAATTTCTGTGCGCTTCAGGCGACGATGCTGTTCTTTTTCAAGTTTGGTCACGCGCTGGCGAACGAGCTCCTTCACCGTGGCCGGAGGAATGATTTTGCTTTCGTTACGCTGAGTCAGCAGGATGAGACCATTCGCCTGGTGGGTGAGCTCTTCGTACTCCTCACCCAACGGACTTACCCAACCGGTGCGCGCCATATCCTGCGGTCCACACGGCTGAAATACGAAGGTTTTCAGCTGCTCTGCGATGTTACTGAAATCAATTTGACGGGTGATGCGGTACACCACGACACTTTTAGGGCGAAAAAGAGGCATAGCTCCCTCACTATGATTTTTGCTTTGACAGGTACCGGATGCGATCTCGAATAGCCAATTGCTCCCAATACACCAAATTATTCTTTTTGATAAATTCCAAATACTGACGACTGGCTTTAGCAGGGTCACGTTGGTGAATGGCGGCTATTTCACCGCAAAAACGCTCGGTCAGCGGATTCTTCAGCGGCGGAACCTCAAACACTGGCACGGTCATGCTGCGGTCTTGCCGGAAAAGACAGCTTGACGGATAGCGATGATTTCTTTCGCCTTCTTCCCCTCACCTGTCCCGTTGTACACACTGCGCGGGGCAGAGAAGCCCTTAACCGTGAATCCGGCATACATCTGACGGATGTTCTCGGCATCATGACTGGAGGCCACCACATGCACCCCTTTCTCAGGCAGAGTATTCAGAATGTCCACCAGCGCGCGTTGCTGGGCTTCAGAGAAACCACTGGAGTGATAACCCGTAAACTTGCCAGGATTGACATAAGGCGGGTCGCAGTAGACCACATCACCTTCACCCGCTAGCTTCAGCGTTTCTTCAAAGCCTGCGCACAGCAAGTCCGCATTTTCAAGACGGTCTGCCATGTAACGGATCTCTTTCTCAGGCAGATAGGGTTTACGGTAATCGCCCCAGGGAACGTTAAACTCCCCTTTACGCTTGTTGTAGCGGCATAGGCCGCGATACCCGTGGCGATTCATGTAAATGAACATGGCGGCCATGCGGACAGGGTCAGCGGTGCGCGCGTTAAATTCTTTACGGATCGCATCGTAGTGTTCACGAGTACGGCACGTTTCGTAGAGCTCAGTCAGTGCAGCAATAACGCTTTCAGCCGCGTTACGGATGGTGTCGTAGGTGTTGATAACGTCGGCATTGATGTCGGCCAGCACGTAGTTTGAATACGCGGTGTTCATCATCACCGCACCCGAACCACAGAAAGGTTCGATCAGACGGGTACCTTTTGGCAGCGCCAACTTCAGCTGAGCCATGACCCCCTGCTTACCCCCCACCCACTTGAGAACTGTATTCATGATTCCACCGTAGAAAGCGGACAACCCCACGTTGCCCGCATGTATGGATAAGGCTTACTTGATGCCGTTCGCTAGCGCTTTACGTTCTTCCACCAGATTGCGGTTCACATCGTGCGCCAAGAAGGTTTCGAACTTCTCTGGATAACGAACGGCCAGCTTGACGATGTTCGTTTCCAGAATACGGCCATAATGAATGCCTGAAGCAGACGGGAAAACGCCCAGAGCGTACCAGTTCAGGTCACCGAACTCTTCGGACAGGTTCACCAGATCGAGCGATTGACCTTCAATGGTGTTCACCAACGCCTTACAGATTTCGGCAGACTCAGTGAACACCCCCAGAGAGGCGTGTAAAATACGCGTGTCGATTGCAGCCAACGACCCCAGGCCGATATTGTGAGTTTTACCGTCAAAGCCGTTCATCAGCAGGATTTTGGTATCATCGTGCAACTCTTTTGCGGTGATGGATTCAGGCGAAAGCGTGCCAATCAGGTCTTGCAGGTCGGTCAGACCTTTTTTAAAGCGATTGATGTCGATAGGTTTGCGGTAAAAAATACCTTTTTTAAACTGGTCCAGCATTTCACCCAGCGAATGAGCGGCAGACAGCAACAGATACAGGTGAGGCGCACTCACGCCGCTAATTTGCGGGAGCACCGATTCGGTGCGCAGGGCTTCTTCATGATATTGCTTCAGTTCCACGTTAAATCCTCATGTTCGTTGTTGCTGGTGGTGCAAAGGGGCATTTTGGTCAAAACCAAACATGACCTATGCAGGGGTAAAGTGAGCCCATAATAACCGTTGATGTGTTGCATTCCCTTCAAAAAGGAGGTCAATTTGTCGTTGTTTTTCAGTGGGAAATGTCATCGTAGGCGTGCGCTCGACACGCCATTGCTTTTGGTCAACAAAACAAACGGTTACAGTAAAGACTTAGAAGCGAACCGGCATGATGATGTCACAGCAGTCATCACCGAACCCGATTTCCATCCCTGTTAGCGTATCTTTCAGCGCAAAGGTGATGTCGGCTTCTTCACCTGAATGGGAGACTAAGCTATTCAGCGAGCGCAGCAGATATTCACAGTTCATACCGATTTCAATTTTGTCTTCTTGCTCCCCGGCCACTTTCTCAATGTCCAGGACTTCTTTGCACTCAATCAGGTTTTGGCTTGGCGACTTGATCATCAGGGCATTGCTTTTGAATACGAATACGCCAGTGCTGTTCGAATTCTTATTGACCGCCCCTGCGTTGATGAGCGGAAGAGCACGACTCAATGCTTCACGCAGGACCAGAGCATTCACGCTGAACTTCTCAGTGTTATGCTTAACGACACCTGCTACACGACGCCAGTCGGGATAGCGGCCATTGATCAAGTTGGACACCACTGTCACGTCACCCAGATTAAAGGTCAGGTAGCTTTCGCTGTAGTCCATACGGAAGCTGCCTTTGTTCGCGGCTAGCAGTTTCATCAGGATAGGACACACTTCGATTGGCAAAATTACGCCGGACGAAGTACCGGAAAGTGAAACTGGTGCAACTGGTGAGGTGATATCTTCCTGTGGCTCATCGGTAAACAGGACATCTTCGGTCATCACCGACATACGGTGCCCATCGGTAGCAACAGCGTTGAAGACATTCTTGTCCAGGCTCAGGAAGACACCGTTCATGTAATGCCGCACGTCGTTCTTGCCAGCGGAATGCATGACACGTTGCAAGGTACGATGCAGCATGTTCGCCGGGAAAGTAATGCTGTATTTGGCTGTCAGGTCGGACTCGTCCACAACCGGGATGGCGTCCATGCACAGCGGGATATTGTAGGCGTTCTTGCCGGTTCGAATGATGAGACGATTGCGCTCTTGGTCGCATCGCACATTAACGGTTTCTTCACCTTTCATATTACGGAATAAGGTGCTGATGTGGGTTGCTGGCACAGAGGCTACCATGTCACCGTTGGCTTTATGGACTACACCTCGGGAGATCACCTGCCCAGTATTGTAGTCAACGCCGAGCGCGCTCAGGTTGTCTCCCACCAGCGTCAGGGTCAACATTTCCAATACTTTGAACTGTACGTTACCACGCTTGATGATCATGCAAGGGGCATCAATGATGCTCAGCATGTCATTTGCAGAGATATCGAAGCCAGGCAGATCTTTAAAGGTACGCTTCTTAGGTGCCGCTTGCTGATTCAGAGTAGTGGTCATGACGTGTCCCTAAAGTTGAGTAAGTAGTCGTAATTAGACTAACTTGACCCAAACCGCTGACGAATAGCAAAACCACGAAATATTTAGGATAAGGAAAGATTACAGAAGTCAGTAAAACGAATGGGGTCACTTGACCCCATCACTCGCTGTTAGCGCAAACAATCCGCCACGCTAAAATAACCGAGCCGCCGCATCATGTCGTACATCTGGCGGGCTTTACCGTCAGGCCCTTCGTGCTTACCCAATTTGTAGATCAGGACGCGCATTCCCATTAACACGCTCTCCGTCTCAGGTTCTCCCTTGACCAGCGGCTTATCGGTGTTTTCCAGCCAGGTTCTGTGCTGTGCGAAATGCAGGATGTCCCCGGCCAATAGTTCAGGGTGTTGCAACATCAAGTTGCAAGTGGTGACCGCAAACTCAGTGGCTTCAGCTTCACTTACCCCCAGCGAGCTTGCCAATCCGGCCACAGCCTTAATTGTCATGACGCTCTCCTTTCTCATGCAGGTTGTCAAATACGCCATCCACCAGCCGCTGACTGGTTGCCCGTGCGGTATTTTGGTCATCTGCACTGAGGCTTACCGTTGAATGGTTGACCCGATGCATCTCCTTGCGCAGGCGGAGTACCGAGCGAACGCTGTATTGATTTTCCAGACGGTGCGCTCTTCGCCTGGCTTTAATGTTCAGCAACACCGACTGAAGCAACTGGCCGAGACAATTAACCCAGATCATCGTTACACTCCGGGTTACCCCCCAGCTTCAGCACCAACGCCTTGAGTCTTTCTGTTTCCACATCAGCTTCAAGGCGCTCAGTACGCAGGCGGTCATTCTCAACGGTCAGCTGCTCGTTGGCCCCACGCTCTGAGTTAACTTCATCTTGAAGGCGCTTAAGTTCAGCCGGACCGTCACCTTCTTGCTTTGCTTTTTCACGGTAGAAAGTCAGCTGCTTACCAAATGAGACATTTAGTTGCTGAAGGGCATTGAACTGGCGTAACAAGCCTTGATAGTCAGGTGCCGGGGAATAGCTTCCCTTATAATCCCCGGACATAGTAGCCAGCGTTGAGACCAACTGCGTAATGAGCTCAGAGGGAGCCGTGACTTTTCGTAGATTATCAGCACTAATCCCTTTCTCTTTCAGTGTTTCACGGGTTTGGTTCAAAATCGACTTCAGGTTCATGGTAGGTCTCTCCTATTACTGATGTTGAATTAAAGGGCATTCAGTAACGCGATCATTAAGCTACCCAGGGTTTCCCTACGGCATCCAATGCGGTAATAACGGCTTGACGATAGGCAGCAATAGCCCCCGCAACCTGAGCGGTATAGACCATGTCAGAAGACAGATTCACGGGCTGATTAACGTGCTCAGTCAAACGATCCAATGCCGCAATCAGGTGAGTGACGTTTTCGTATCCAAACTCACTGTCAGCCCGGTCATACAGGCTAATAACAGCATGATGATGTTCGCCGTGCTCTTGGAAGTGTTCTCGAAATTCGTCAGTCAGCGCGCGCATCGTGGCGATAGCTGAATGCGTTTCAGGTGTGAGTAATTGTGATGCTGGTTGTTTCAAGCGCGCATAGTGGCAGCGAACCCAGGCATTCCATTCAACGTTCAGATCGATATGCTCATCGTCGTCTTCGATATAGCCTGCTTCGATGTGCTCTGCTGCTTCAACGTGGTTGATACCAAGGCGCGACTGGAGATCTTCCAGGAACAGCTGACGCAGGTTTAACAAGCATGGGTCTTTCATGAGATATCCTTGTAGATAATTTCAGGTAGCGTAACGCGGGTGATACGGGCCACGAAATTTTAGGCAAAGAAAACCCGCCGTTAAGCGGGTTGGTATCAATCGGAATTATTTTGGCCCGGTAAAGGTGTTTTCGATGATCTTCTGGCTTCGTTCGACCCAATCGCTGCTGTTTTCACAGTTGACGTTGGCTTCGAACACCTGGCGTGCGGACGTGTACATGGGGCTGTTATAGCCACCTCGGTTAGCCAGTACGACACGGATACCATTGAGGTATGGATAAATCGGGTCCTGTAAAATGGTCTGATCCACATCACCGGCTTGCTGACAATACTGGGTACGCATCTTGATGATGTCCTGTGCGACCTGCAAACACTCAGGGCAGTTGGCTTTGTAGGACTGGAATTCTTCTACGGATTTCCCTGCAACGGGTCGCCCACTGGCATTCGTTGGGATTTCTGCGAAGGCACTGGAGACGCACAATGCGGCAATGGCTCCAGCCAGTAAAGGTACGTTACGGATACGTTTAAACATGTTTTTCACCTTGTTGATTTTCACCCCGACGGGTAGATCGATCCTACTACGGACGGGATTTCCACTCGCCCGAAAAGGCTAGCAAAACGAGGACAAAAAACGATGACGTGTAACCAAGGACAGGATAGCTTATTCATATCGCATATGATTAGGTATTAATATGGAAAACACCACTCAACACCGGAACTCATCGCTACAACAGGATGTACTGTACGTGTTGCTAAAAATAAGGGCACGCAACAGAAACCCAATTCCGTTTACGGCAATTTTCACGATCCTCAACAAAGGTCGTTCGCGTGAGATTGAACGGCCTAATTTGCGAATCTCGTGTCGCACGCTGGTGGAGCGCAGGCTTTTACTTAAATACCGTGACCAACGCACTCTGACGGTGGCGTATACGTTAAGTGATACCGGAAAGGAATTGGCAGAGACTATCCGCAAAGGGCGAGAAGAAGAGTAAAGATAATCGGCACAATGCGTGCCAGATAGTTATGTTAATTGAATCTGCTCAGGCTTAAGCTGACAGATTTTGTAGATAGTGCAAATTAACTCTGAAAGTCCGCTGAGAGCGAA
>CANQXU010000002.1 GCA_947627865.1 uncultured Paenochrobactrum sp.
ATGAGGCGCGCTCCTTACATGAGATACCCCATTGTTATCCTTATAAGTAGCACTGCAATCTAGAGCCGACCCGCACAAAGGGCTCTTGTTGCGAAATCTATGTTATGGAACTTATTGGGTGGGGTTAGACTTTTATCATGCTAAGTAAAGCATGACTTTTAGTTTAAAGTCTAAGTATGAAGGCAAGGTAATTAAACCTTGCCTTGTTTAAGAATACGATCAAGCAACTCTGTATAAATCGGTTTTCCGCCAATCCATTGTGCTGTCAAATTTGCAGTCAGACAGGTGGCAATAAGCGGCATCATCATTGTGTATGAGCCTGTGAGTTCTAATGTCAGCGCGACACCGACAATGGGGGAACGCACAGATGCAGCAAAAAGGCCGCCCATCGCTGCAATACCAAACGCCAGTGGTACTGTGCCGGCATCAGGCGCTATGATGTCTATGAGCGTTCCAAAGACCAGCCCGATACAAATAGCCAGTGAAAGCATGGGGGCGAAAATACCACCAGGAGTGCCGGCTGAGTAACTGCCGACCATGGTAAAATAGCGAAGCACTGCAAGAGCGAGCAATAAGAGCAGGCTCGCTTTATGATGCCCCATCCAGATAATGAGATTTTCACCGCCTGTTACTGAAAAGGGCATGAGAATGAATAATGCACCGACGACCAAGCCAATAACAGCGGGATAAAGATAGGGTATTTTCTTTTGCATCTTCGCCGAAAAGCCTGTTGCCCACATGATGCAAGCATTGAGGCTGACACCAATAAAGCCGAGCATACAGCCCATAATAACAAATAATGGCAGCAGCATCAGCTCTGGTTTTGCAACGGCCATTGAAAAGTCCGGTGCTTGCCCGCCAATAATTTGGGTCATGACAGTTGCAAAAAATACGGCTGCGATAACGCCCATATATGTGCTGAATGTATAGGGAAACTCATCATGCGTTTCTTCTACCACAAAGAAGATTGATGCTAGAGGCGCGTTGAAGGCGCAAGACAGTCCGGCCGCCGCCCCTGCCCCGAGCAAACCGCGGCGCTCTATGGAGCCGACTTTGAAAAAGCTGGTTAATGCAGCGGAAATTGAGGCGCCGATATGGATGGTCGGCCCTTCTCTTCCAAGAACTAATCCTGAGGAAATGGAGCTGATGCCTGTAAAAAACTTTACCGGAAGCACCCGCTTCCATCTCACAGTGCGCAGATCCGACATTGCGCCTTCAATTTCCTGAACGCCACTGCCGCCTGCTTCGGGCGCATAGCGCTGGACAATAAAAACAGCAAAGACTGTCAAACACATGGTGATCAGGGCTGCCGCGACAACAAGCGGCCAACCGCTGCTGACATAATGACCAAGATAGTTTGGCCATTGAATAACCTTATCAATCGCCAGGTGGAAAAAAGAACCGATAGTGCCAGTGAATATGCCGGTTGCTATGGCCAGCAACATAAAACGCATTTGGCTCGCGCGGCTCTCTGTCTGCTTTTCGATGCTGATTTTTTTATCCATGCCGCACGTTTCTACTCAAATTATCCTATTAAGCACCTATTGTAACCATGTTTTACCAGAAAGTTTCAAATATTAAAGCCTCAGTTGTGAGTAAGAAAAATTATCTACTGCTCTTTGTTCGATAAATTCTATGTTTTGGTATTTATGCATTGTTGTTAATATTAAAGCCCCCTGCTCGGCTCTCCCCTCCCCTCCCCTCCCCGCTCGAAAATCGCCGGATGAGGGATCAAATGTGATTGAGTAAAAGCGCATCTCCAACAAACAGGCTGGTCATACCATTAACCGCGCCGAGCATTTCAAAACCACTAAGTCCAAAATTGGTTTTTATTCCATCAGTTTCGATTTCTTTGCGTAAAGTTTTGAGTATTTTTGAACTATCGGCTCCAATTGCGCGTGCAAGATAATAATCGCCGATTAAACCATGGCAAAGGCAATGAGAATTTTTAGCTTTACCTAAACTATTGATGACTATTTCTATATCAGTATCGTAAGTTTCTCTTGGCAGAAAAGCTCGGCAATATAAACGCGATAAACCAATGCCGACTGTGCCGTGACACCAAGATGTTTCACAAGCATCGCCCTTATTCAACCTTGGCCATCCTCGTGGCTGACGATATCTTGTTTCGCGTTCTGTGTTGCGTCTGATGAGTGCAATTGCATCAGGATTTGATTGCCCAAACAATGACATATAAGCGCTAAGGCATGCCGAAACACCGCTTGTGCCATGCGCAAATCCAAGGAGAGTTGTATCTTCCTTTAAGAGTTCATCCGATTGTTCGAGAATGCGTGCGAAAATAAAATCGGCGAGCTTTTTAATTTTTTCTGCAATCGGATATTCACGATAAAGCAGATTTAGCCGTAGCAGCATATTTAATGTGCCGGATGCGCCGCTGTTGAAATCAAGGTCTTCGTAGTTCTCCCATTTTTGACACGCCAAATGAAGTGACAGCTTGGCTAAAGTTTTTTCTATCAGCGCCAACATCAAGGTTGGTTGATAAGAATGAATAACTGAAACAGCCCATAAAGCTCCGGCAGTACCTGTGAAGGCCCCTAAACTGACTTGCGGTGTTTCATCAAGACTGCGTATGACTTGTTTGGAAAGGGTGCGAGCAAAATCTGAAAAAGGTGCGTAAGACGTTCTTGTACCGACATTATGATAGGCAAGAGCTAATCCTGCAACGCCTTGATATAAATCAGTATTACTGAGATCTGCACCTGTCTGCCCTCCCCCCGACACATTAATACAACGCCATGAATAATCTTCGCCATGGCGTATTGCATTTGTCATGATTTTTGACAGAACGTCATGTGCCAAAGCATCCAACCACTCTTCATCAGAAATATTTGCGATATGTTTAAAATTAAAACCTTGCGAGCGTTCGGCTTGGCTGTTTCTAAGGTGGTAAACGAGAAAAGCGTGCTCAAGATCCTTCACAGATTGCTTAATAAACGCATTTGTGAGGCGTGAGAATTGATGGCTTAACTTTTGACTTGGCGCATAATGAATAGCAACAGGAAGTTTATTGTCATTGCCATCTATGAGCTCCGCTTGATCAAAAGGCATCGAGAAGTAAGGTATATCACCTTGATTTAAATTGTTAATCTCACTTTGTAATATATACGGATCATGCGTAATATCAGCAATTGAGTGAATGACGCTGGCAGTTAAGTTCAATTTTAATGTGTCAGGATGAAAAATATTATGAAGTATTTTGGTATATTCTTCGGTTGCTTGGATAATAATTCTGATCGGCGCATTGTTCATAAATTGGAAGATTTTGCGCAGAACCAAATCACGATTAATTTGTAAAAACTGGAGCGTTTCTCTTAAGCCCTTTATAATATCTTGGCGATAAAGGCTGAAATTTGCGCCCTGCCCTTCATATATAACTTCGCTTTTGCAATCGCCGGTAACGAGCTTTGCAGGCTCTAATTTGAGAGTGCTACAGCGCTTTTGCGGATTGATGCGTATATCAATATTGGTCTGCATTTTAGAGCGCGCAGTCAACGGGCTGATTTCAATCTCATCATGCATAAGCTGCACAGGCAGAAGCAGTGAATTGTAAATATGGTGATGCGCTGAAGCGTTTTTGTCACTTTTCAGCAGGGCTGAAAAGAGCGTTTCAATATCTATAATGACCGGATATTCACCTTGTGCAACAATGTTTTCCATATGCAAATCCGTGGCGGCGAATATATGGGTGAGCGCAAGCAGCGATCCGTAGCGCTGATAATAATGAGACACCTGCTCTTTAGTTGTGCAATCTTGCTGCTTTATTTCTTCTGCCCAACCGTAACCGCCAAAATTTAAAGCACGTGGTGCGCGGTGGCTGATGGAAAAATGATTATTCATCCATGTTATGAAATTATAAAAGCCCTCATCCACTGACAGATTACGCGGCTTGTAATAGAGTGATCTGCGGCATCCCTCACGATTAATATAACTTAACCGCGCTGTTTGCTGTGCGCCTCGATGAGGATCACCGATTGGTGTAATTTCTGTAATTGCTGCGACTGTTTCATCCTGATAAAATTGTTTGGCTATAAGATTGATATCTGCCGTTGCCCGCGTGATTAAGGTTTCAAGAGCTGCTCTATATGAGGCTGCCTCTTGCTGCCATCTGGGCAAGAGTGCGGGATATTTATTGCATAAAGCAGTAAAATTATCCGGCTTACAGACTTCAGTGACAAAATACTCAAAGCGCTCGGTCGATGTGGTGCCCTGTAACAGCCCGTCTTGATCAGAAAGATTCATTTCTACAATCAGCACCCTCTCCCATATTTTACGCATTACGGGATTAAAAACACTTTCAAAGCTGCTGAGTAAGGTTGTTTCAGAGATGAGTTCAGATCGAAATTTTTTAAAGTATTCAAACTGATGGATCAGGAGATGGGTGTAAATTTTAGAGAATATGTCGTTCTGAAATAATATAATTGGCATTTAATTATATCCAACTGCCAGCCGGATCATATGTGGTCGATTGACTTTAAATGTAATTATTCACCTCAAGTCTATACTGATTTACCAAGCAGACTTGAGGTGGCTTTTTTAACAAATATGGATCAGCGAGAAGGTTAGAGTTTTACCAGTATTGGCGCTTACTTTATAGGTGTCGCCAATGAGCTTGGATGCAAGTTTTGTATCGTATTTGTTGGAAATCATTTTTTACCCATTCATTTGTCTAGAATAACAACAAAATACCCATTCATTCTTGAGGGGTATTTTGATCAGCGACCATGATGTTGATCGTAATTTCTCACCACCTGCTGACAGGCGCTAATAAGCATTTTGGGAAAAGGGGTTGTATCCCAATTAATTGCAGTTTTATGAAAATATCTTTGCAATTGGAAAGTTGATTTTCCTGGATATGACTTAAGCCAGCGCTGAAACCCGTATTTTTTTATTTGGTAATGCCCTGCTCTCCCCAATTGTTCCCAGCTGGGAACAATTGGGGCAATGCTCTCTTTTGAGCAAAATTTATGGTGTGAATTATCTGATAGTTCCCAGCTGGGAACTGTTTTGAAAATAGCTGCAATAGCTTGGGCTGTATAAAGGTGACTAAATATATCAGCTTAGTAGTGAGTGAAAACGATTTTTTAAACGCTTTACAAAAGAAGAGTTGAGCAGGGTTGCCCTGCCCGCTTGGTGGTATTTTCAAGCCTATGAGTGCCCGCACAGCGCATATTCTAAAGGAATTTTGCTAATGAAAAAGCCTGTATATGACTTTATAGGCATTGGATTAGGCCCGTTCAATCTCGGTTTGGCTTGCCTTGCAGAACCTGTCGAAAACTTATCGACACTGTTTCTTGAGCAAAAGTCGCATTTCGCATGGCATCCGGGAATTATGCTGGATGACTCTACGCTGCAAACATCATTTTTAAGCGATCTGGTCACTATGGCAGATCCGACAAATCGGTTCAGTTTTCTGAATTATCTAATGCAAAAAGGCAGACTATATCCGTTTTACATATCAGAAAACTATTACCCAAGCCGCAAAGAATATAATGATTATTGCAATTGGGCAGTGGGGTTGTTGAAAAATATTCGCTTTATGCAAGAGGTTCGGCAGATAGAATATGATGAGAAATATCAAGTCTATTTAGTCAGTGCTCATGATTGCGAGAATGAAACGAGAAAGATTTATCAAGCCAAACATTTGGTTCTTGGTGTTGGAATGCAGCCTTATAAACCAGACTGTGCACATGGTTTCAATAAAAATATCGCGCACACATCGCATTATTGTTTTGAGAAGAAAAAGATACAGTGCTGTAAATCAATAACGATCATTGGCAGTGGTCAGAGTGCTGCAGAAGTTGTTGATGATTTATTGAATGAAAATGAGAAATTTGATTATCAGCTGTATTGGATCACCCGTTCGCCGCGCTTCTTTCCTGTTGATCTGTCAAAAATCACATTGGAAATGACATCGCCTGCCTATGCAGACTATTTTTATAATCTCGAAGGAGATCAGAAAGCCAAACTTCTGGGCGGGCAAAAAGCCTTGTATAAAGGCATAAATTATGAATTGATCGAGAAAATATATCGTCGGCTTTATGAAGATAAGATCAAGCGTCGCCATAGCACAAGGCTGATGAGCAATTGCGAACTGTTATCAATGCATGGCTCGGTTGATAATACCAATATTTATGATCTGCATTTTCGCCAACAGGAGCAGGGGCGTGATTTTAGCCTCAAGAGTGAGGCAGTCATTTTCGGCACTGGATATGAATATTGTGAGCCAGTTTTTCTGAAACATATTCAAGACAGAATTCATTATTTAGATTCAGGCCAATATAATGTTGATCGGTTTTATTCCATTGATGGTGGTCGCCGAGAAATCTTTGTCCAGAATGCCGAGCTGCATAGCCATGGTTTTGTTGCACCTGATTTAGGCATGGGCAGTTATCGCAATGCCTGTATCCTAAATCAAATCTGCGGCCGCATTGTCTATCCGATAGAGCAGAAAAGCATTTTTCAAGATTTCTCTGTTCCTGATGATTTCAGTCAGGAGATAGCTTCTGATAACTCAAGAATTAAGCGTACAGAAGCTTGAAATATTATTTTAATCCAATTGATTAGTTAAAATCCTCCCGTCAGGTTTGATATGTCATTTTTGATTCAGAAATTTAAGAATAAAGCCCATTTTCACTATGATGATAAGGTGTTGGGACGTTTTTCAGTTCAAACATTAAATCCTGAATTGCATGCGGGCTTGCTTTATCAATGGGTCGTGCAGGACTATGCGCGCTATTGGAATATGCGCGATTTTAGCAAGCCAGAATTGGAAGCCTTTTACACGCAGCTTTTGGCGCAACCGGATAAGGCCGCTTTCATTGGGCAATATGCTGGTGAGCCAGCATTTTTGTTCGAGCTTTACGCACCTGAAAATACGCCGCTATCCGATCATTATCAGGGTGAGCAGGGCGATTGTGGCATGCATTTGTTGGTTGCCCCTGCACGTCTGCCGCGCTCCGGCTTTACTCTAGCCGTGATGCGGACTGTTATGCAGTTTATTTTCAGCGAGCCGGATATAAAGCGTGTTGTGGTCGAGCCGGATATTGAAAATCATAAAATACATCGCCTCAATTGCAGTGTCGGATTTATGCATATCAAGCCCGTACAATTACCGGATAAATGTGCTTATCTTGGATTGTGTTCGCGGGCGGCATTTTTCAATTCAGCAGAAACAGTTTCATCGCCAAATAATGACCAAATGGCTTTTGCGCACACGGCGCATTTGTCACCTTATTATTGGGAGAGGGCCAATCGATTTTTATTGGCCAAAATTATTTCTGAATTTTCGCATGAACAGATTTTGTATCCGCTTAAACTGAGAAGTGATCAGGGTGCGGCGGGCTATTATGAGCTGCTGCTCACTGATGGGCTTAAATATAAATTTAGCGCACGCCGTATGCGTGTTGATCATTGGCTGCTCAATGCTGCTAGTCTTACACGCTTTACCAAAGCTGAGAATGGCGATTGGGATCAAAATGGCGCGCCGGATGTATTGGAATTTCTGGTCGCCAGCCGCCCAAATCTGGATATAGGGGCACAAGATTTTCCGCTTTATCTGGAAGAAATTAGCAGTACGCTTTTTAGCAGTTGTTACAAGCTCTCGACAGCCGGGCGGTCAGCGGATGAATTATGCCATGCTGATTATCAAGCCGTCGAAAAAGGGATGCGTGAGGGGCATCCGGTTTTTATTGCCAATAATGGGCGGATTGGTTTTAATATTAGCGATTATAATTTTTATGCGCCTGAAAGCGGAAACAATTTGCAAATTGCATGGGTGGCGGCAAAGCGCACAAAAGCAGTTTTTACATATATTGACGGATTGGACTATCTAAAACTGATTGAGCAGGAATTGGATGCCGTCACCTTGCAAAAATGGTGTAATCGATTGATTATGCTTGGTTTAAATCCGATTGATTATTATTTCATGCCAGTTCATCCTTGGCAATGGCAACATAAAATAGCAATTACCTTTGCTGGCGAGGTAGCAAAACGGGATCTCGTTTATCTTGGCAGTTCGCCTGATTATTATCAGCCACAGCGATCAATTCGCACTTTTTATAATGTGACGTCACCGCACAAGCATTATGTTAAAACCGCACTTTCAGTGTTGAATATGGGCTTTATGCGTGGCTTGTCGGCTGAATATATGTTGACGACGCCTATGATTAATCAGTGGCTATCAAGCCTGTTGGAAACGGACGCGTTTTTACAACGAAATGGCTTTAGAATTCTGCGTGAAAGCGCAGCAGTCGGTTATTGGAACCCGATTTATAATAAGCAAATCACACAAGGGAGCGGTTATGGTAAGATGCTGAGTGCATTATGGCGGGAAAGTCCCAAGCAATATCTGCGCCCATATGAGCGGCTGATGACAATGGCGGCATTGCTGCATTTAGACGGGGCAGGTAGAGCCCTGCTTGGCAGTCTGATGAGAGAGGCGAATATCACGGCAAAAGCCTGGATAAAGGGTTATTTGCAGGCTTATCTTTTGCCTTTGCTGCATTGCTTTTATGCTTATGATCTTGCTTTCATGCCTCATGGTGAAAATGTGATCATGATTTTGAAGGACTACCGGATTGAACGCATTCTCATGAAAGATATCGGTGAAGAGATTGCGGTGATGAATAGCGGGATTTCTATTCCTGAAGAAATATCCAGAATTCACTTACAAATAGACGAAGAACTGAAAGCCAATTATATTTTTACCGATGTGTTTGATGGTTTTTTCCGGCATCTCGCAGCTATTTTAGTTGATCATGATTTGATGAAAGAGCATGATTTTTGGGCTTTAGTGGCTGATACGATTAGAGAATATCAAAACTCGCATCCCGAATATGCGGCTAAATATCAACAATATGATTTGTTTCAGCCAACCATGTTGCGAAATTGTTTTAACCGCCTGCAAATGCGCAATAGTCGCCAGATGCTGGACTTGCTCAATCCGCAAAGCAGTTTCCAATTTGGCGATCCAATGGAAAATCCAATAGCAAATATGTGATATTAATATCACTTTAATGTGTTTTGGTTAGTATTTATAGTTATAAATATTTTTCTATAAAGTTAAGCATATGAATTAATTTAATTTTTTAAGTTTATATATGTAATAGCGTGCAATTTATAGTGATTGTTGCTTGGTGAAATGAAACTAGACCTCAAAATGTGAAAATTACACATTATTGGGAGTCGTATTTTGAAAATACAACTTAAATCGACCAAGTCTATCTCTGTCATTGATCCGCAAGGAAAAGCTCATTTCACAAAGGCTGGCAAATTAGCGAGCACCGTATCAGCAATTTCTTTAGCTCTCAGTTTGATGCCAGCTATGGCTTTTCCGTTATTGATGAGTGCAGAGCCTGCTTTGGCAGCCAAATGGGGGCAAAGCGGTAAAGGTGGTGATGGCGGGTTCTCAGCGGATAAAGAACAAGAGCGCCTACCTGGAAAGCCCAGTGCTCAAGGGCGGGATGGCGATGGTGGCGCAAGTGGTGCGGCTGTAGATTATCCTGAGCGGGAGAGCGAAGCTGGCGCCGGTGGTGCCGCGGGCTATGTGATGGATGGTGATGATGATCACTTACCACATATTGGGCAGTCGGGTACTGATGCTACCATGTGCAACAGCGATACAGCTACTTGCAGAAGTGGCGTGGCAGCTGGCGGGGGCGGGGGCGGAGCTGCGGCCACCGCTGTAGAGCAAGACACAACCACCACCACCTCATTCATTGGTGGTCAGGGTGGAAATGGCGGTGTTGCTCTTTATCAGGGAAGTGGGGGAGAGGGTGGGGCTGGTGGCGCCGCCATTGTCGAGAGTGACGGAACACATATCAATACCGATATCATCAAAGGTGGAGCAGGTGGTAATGGTGGTGATTTGTCCGCGCGTGATGGATGCACCGCCGATACTTGCATTTCCGGTAAAGGTGGCGATGGTGGTGCAGCGATTGTAGCGCTTAAAAATCAGACCATTAACAATAAAGGCTCACTATCGGGCGGTGATGCAGGCCGCAGCGGTCAGGTCAATAATTGGAATAATCTTAATCCGACCAGAGATGGGAATGGTGGTGACGGCGGCAATGCGATTGAACTGGGCAGCGGTAACCATTTGGAAAATGAAGGCGCCATAACAGGCGGAAAAGGTGGAATAGGGATAAAAGGCTATGATGCTGAAGGGTCGGTCAGCGGTAAAGATGGTGCTGACGGGCTTGGCATTTATGCCAGAGGCGATAATAATTCTATCATCAACAAATCTGGCGGCATTATTTCTGCCGGAGGAACCCAGCCGGAAAGCGGTATTGCGATCAAGCTTGAAGGGGATAATAACAGCCTTGAATTACAAGACAATTCGATCATTAACGGGCAAGTTATAGCACAAGGAAAAAACAATGCTCTGAGCTTGGGTGGTAAACAGGATCAGACATTTGAGCTGGGGCAGCTTGGCGAAAAATATAAAGGTTTTGATAAATTTTCCAAGCAGGGTGAGAATACCGCCTCTGTTTCCGGTACCAGTACGATTGGGGGAGAGGCAGAAATCAACTCCGGCAGACTGAAACTGATTAAAGATGGTAGTTTTGCCAATTTCTACCGTGTCAAATCACATGGTATTTTCGATATCAGCGAAGTTTCCGGCAAAAATACCAGTATTCAAAGTCTTACGGGTGATAAGGGCGGTCATGTCGATTTAGGCGATAAGGAGCTGATCATCACTGATGGCCATGATGATGATTTTGCGGGTCAGTTGGCTGCTTCAGAAAAGGGAAAATTGAGTGTCACGGGTGGGCATCAGACATTATCCGGTGATAATTCTGGCTTCAAAGGTGAGACCAGTGTTCGAAATAATGGTCATTTGACGGTCAATAACCAGCTTGGTGGTACCACATCTGTTTCAGATAAGGGTATTTTGGATGGTACCGGCAGTCTGGAAAATCTGGTCAATAGCGGAACTATTGTTGCAGGTAATAATGAGACATTTGGTGATCTGCATATCAATGGCAATTATGAGGGGCGGGAAGGCAGCAATATTGCCATCAATACGAAGCTCGGCGCGGATGATTCACCAACAAGCCGTCTTTATATAGCAGGAGATGCCTCTGGTCACAGTGATGTGTCCGTATATAATCGCGGCGGGCTTGGCGATCAGACCAAAAATGGGATTAAAATTATTGATATTGCCGGACAATCAGCGGCTGATTTTGCACTGAATGGTGATTACACGGCTGATGATGGGCGCAGTGCCGTCATTGGCGGTGCTTATGCTTACTTCCTTTATAAAGGCGAAGCGGGCAATCCTGAGGATGGTAACTGGTATTTACGAAGCCAGCTTAAAGATAAAAATCCTGACCCCAATCCAAATCCTAAGCCAAAACCGGGGCCGGAGGTTTACCAACCAGGTGTGCCGCTTTATAGCAGCTATAGTCAGGTTCTAAGAGGGTTAAACTCAGTTTCAAGCCTAAAAACCCGTGTCGGCAACCGTTACTGGAAGGATGCAAGCACTGGCCAGCTCTCCAATGGCGGAGCCTTGGGAACCCAAGCACAACAGGCTGATCCACAAAGCGACCGCAATGAAATTTTGACGGATTACGGCCTTTTCTGGAGCCGAATTACTGGCAGTCATGAGCATTATCATCCTAAAGGCAGTGCGAGTGTCGATAGTTTGAGTTTGGACAGCTGGAGCTTTACAGCGGGTGTTGATCATCAGCTTTATGAAAATGATGCTGGCCGTTTTATCGGCGGCATTTGGCTTCAAAGCGGCACATTGAATGCTGAAATCAACTCAGATTTTGGACGTGGCAAGATTAAGGGCCACGGCTATGGCGGTGGTGCGTCACTCACATGGTATGGCGAGAACGGGCTCTATATCGACGCTCAGACCAAGCTGAACTGGTATAAAAATGATTTTGAATCTGACACACTAAAACAAACTGTTGTGAAGGATGCCAAGGGTTTTGGTTATGCATTGAGTCTTGAGACCGGCAAGCGCTTTACACTGAATGACTATTGGACACTGACACCGCAGGCGCAATTGACTTGGTCGTCACTGGATCTTGATAGTTTTACAGATAGATTTGATGCCGTCGCGCGCTTCAAGCGTGATAATTATCTGACCGCACGGTTAGGTGTTACGGCTGATTATGCTAATATCTGGCAGGGTGATGATGGTCATGCGCAAGCTGTTCATTTTTACAGCTCTGCCAATCTTTATCAAACATTGGTAAATGGTGCCAAAAACATCAATATATCCGGTGTTCAAATTGATACAGGTGAGTTGGAAAAAACTTGGGCAGGTATTGGATTGGGTGGCTCTTACAGCTGGAAAGACGATAAATACAGCCTTTTTAGCAATGTTAATACAGCCAGCAGCATCAAAGATTTTGGTAATAATACGGTCATTTCGGCCAATATCGGGCTGCGCGTTAAGTGGTAATTCCGCATGAACAGCAACCGCTCTTGTTTTAAGAGCGGTTGTTATTTTAAAAGACTTAAGCAGTTTTTGTTATTTTGGCCACAATAGGAAGCACCAGCATTATCAAAATTGCGCCTGATATAAACAGGCTCTGATAGCCAAAAAGCGATGCTATCTTGCCCCCAAAACACCGATTGTCATGCTGACCGCACTATCCATACATTGAAAAATGGTAAAATCGACCCCTGCTTGTCGAATATCTGCAAGATGCATGAATTGCGCGTAAAGCGCGACAAATCCAAACGCCATGATGCCGGAAGAGGACATAAGTGCGCAGATCAGAATTAAAATTTGTGATGGTTGCGGCTGTATTGCTATCAAAATAAAATTGATCAGAAGCACCAATTGCAGCAAAAGTGCCGTGATTAGAATTTTGTGGCTACCGAATTTTTTCACGCAATAACCACCCGTTATGGCACCGGCAAAGCCAATGATCAAACCACCTATCCCATTGAAAATCCCAAGATAATACAGGCTGATTTTAGCATCAACCATGAAAGGCACGAGCATGGCACCACCCCATTTTTGCGCCGCAACATAACAGGCGCAAAGCATCATGCCTTGGCGTATTGGCGGGCGGCTGATTGCAGCTTTAAGCGATGGGATATGAGCACGCTCCCTGACTTCTGAATGTGCCCTTTGGGGGTATATAAACGGAACTGCCAGCAGCAAGATGCTGATGGCCATTATGATGATGCTTATCTTCCAGCCATGATGACCATAAATGATAAGAAACAAACCAGACCCGATAGCGGAGCCAAGATAGGCACTGCCGACTTGCGCGGCATTGCCCCAGCCTCGGTTTTTTGCAGACAGGTTTTCAATCGCATAACCATCGCAGGCAATATCAACAGTTGCCACCGCAAAAGCTATGAAGATCATACAGATAACAAGCATTGCCAGATGCGATAAGCCAAGATGGGCGGCAACAATAAGACCGGAAGCCGAGATTATGCCACCCGTCATGACAATCAGGCGGGATCTGTCTGGCCCATAGGCTGGCAAGCGAAAACGCTCGACAAAAGGCGACCACAGAAATTTAAATGTCCATGGTAATATCGCAAGATAAACCAGTCCTATCTGATCAAGCGGCAAGCCACTTGAACGCAATATGGCCGGCAGTCCGCTATAAGTTAAACCACCAACGATACTTTGACTGACATAGACACCGCCAATCGCGAAAAAAACCGATAGATTTGAGGGATGTTGCTGCGTCATTAAAAACTGTAACGCATGCTGGCAGTGATTTTTCGCCCTTCACTCCAATAGCAATATCCACTGGTGCAGCTTTGGTAAATCTGATTGAGCAGATTGCTGGCATTGACTTGTAGCTGCATATTTTCAAGTTTGGGGTGTAGATTGGCGAGATCATAGCGCAAATTCGCATCTATGAATAATTGCGCTTTATTGTTGAGGCTGGCCGTATGCACATTATCGCCAAAGCTTGCGCCGACATAGCGGATACCTGCACCAAGCTTCAAACCGCTGAGCACACCCGTGCCGATATCATAATCCGCCCAGAGCGAGGCTGTGTGATAGGGTGAAGCATTGAGCGTTTTGCCGGAGGTGGCTTGCGTGAGGTGCAGAATTTTTACATCATTATAGCTATAGGATGCTTGAAGGCTCAAACCATTATCAAATGTGGTGCCTGCATCAATTTCAAAGCCGCGTGAGCGCATATCCAATTGAATTTGCTCATTAATGCCGGATGATGTTTCATAAACACTCGCGTTTTTCTGATCAATATTATAAATGGCAGCATTGATGAATGTCTGTGTTTCGGGGATTAGATATTTTACGCCCAGCTCAAACTGCCTGCCTGTCGTTGGCGCGGCTTGCTCGCGCGGGCTCCCGTTTTTACTTTGTAATATTCCGGCATTGGCCACAAATGATGTTGCATAGCTAAGATAAGGCATCAGGCCGTTATCCATGGCGTAACCGATTGAAGCACGTCCCGTTATCTCGTGATCATTGCGCTTATAGCGGGTGAAGCCGTCGGCAAAACTGCCCGTGGTCAAATGACTTTGCAGCCAATCATGCCTAAGCCCCAATGTGACGCGCCATGCATCCATTTCCAATTGATCTTGAGCGTAGATGCCTGTTTGTATTTGTGTTTGGCGATCGCGATTGGTTATTTCCGGCTTATACATATGCTGCGGTGTAAAGGGGATGTTGCCGCTGCCGCTGTCACTCACATAGGCCGTGCGTCCTGCATCCAAGCCAGTGATGAGCTTGTGATGAATTGCACCTGTATCAAATCCGGCTTCGAGATAGATATCGGTGGCGAGATTGTTGTTTCTTTCTTCCACATATCCGGGAAGACCCTGAACGGCATATTCATATTTATTGGCTAAAGCAGCATAGCGCAGACGCTGATGCACTATAACAGCATCATTGAGGCGCTGATCCAGTTCATAGCCGATATTGCCCTGATGCTGCCGGAAATTATTGAAGCGCGGATCGCCGACATAGTCGTGCGTGGCCCCTGTCGATTTGCGGGTAACGGGATCGTAAAGATTAACATAAGCGGCGGTGCCGCCCGTAGTTGCATCCATATATGAGCCGAGAACTGTAAATTTGGTGTCGTTATCCGGCTGCCATGTAAAGGCTGGTGCGATATAGAAACGATTGTCCTTCATAAAGGGACCGATCGACGTATTGGCATGTCGAAGAACACCGGTCAGTCGATATAGCAGGCTGCTGTCGTCCTTTATGGCACCTGAAAAATCAAAGGCGGTTTGCAAGCGTTTATAAGACCCAGTTTCTAAAATGACTTCGCGCAAATTTTCCTCTTGCGGACGCTTGGTGATCAGATCAACCAGTCCACCCGTGCCGCTGGCACCATAAAGGGCAGAGGAGGGGCCTTTGAGGATACTGATGCCTTCCAATCCATAAGGCTCAAGACGGAAAAGTCCGTTCGGGCTATTCGCTTGACGCAATCCATCTTTAAAAACTCCGGTATAAGTAAGGTCAATGCCGCGAATTTTGAATGAATCATAACGCGGGTCAAAACCAAATTGGGTGATATTGGTGCCTGACGTATAGCTGAGCGCATCGAGCAAATTCTGCGCATTACGCTCGCTCAATTGTTGGCGTGTGACAGTGCTGACCGATCTTGCGGTTGAAGTTAATCCCTTTGAGAACATCTTCCAACGCATCGGAGTTCGCGTCCTCAATCGCCTCTAGCGCCTTATTCAGTGTAGTGCCGACGTTCTCTTTGACATGCTTGAGTGCAGGGTGCTGAATAAGATTAGTCTGGCCATTCTCAATAACCTCCTCCTGCCAGCCTTCATTCCAGCGAGCACGTTCAGGCACGAAGAAATACTTGCCGGAGTAATTATCTGGATCTTCAAGCGCGATTACAATATCAGCTGGGCTCATCCCCATATTTGTTAACTCAATTTTCAACTCTGCTCGACGTTGATCGAACAAGTCACTGGCGCGCTTGAGGAACAGCATACCGAAAATGTATTCCTTGTATTCGCTGGCATCCATGCTACCACGCAAATCATCACAGGCGGTCAGCAGGAGGCTTTCCAAACGTGCTAGGGTGAGCTTAAATTTCATGAAATGTAAAACCTTGGATCATCAAAAGTTTGAGCGGCCGAAGTGGGCAGCATTATGGTCTGAGGACAATGCTGTCATATCCTCACACTGATACGTGAAATATTACTATTGTACTATCTCTTTACCCACAAAAGCACCAGTTTTTTCGGTTATAATATAAGGAGATGCTAAAGGGCAAAACTGCTCAAATAAGTCGCTGTCAACTCTTCTGTAGTGCTTAATACTAATATCATTTTTAAAAACATCTAAGATGGGAACACATTGATTGATCCAGAATATGAGCATTGCTGCTGTGCATATGGCAGACATTACCTCGTCAACATCTGCTCGGTTTTTGCAGCTGGTAAAATAGGCGTGACCGATTTGGTGGTTGCGGTCATAGAGGTATTCAATGCGTTCATTGATGATCGTCAGAAGGCGAGGCAGGTTACATAAATCGATTTCCACATTCACAAAACAGCGATAAAAATCTACATATTCGCGCTGTAAGTCAGATTTTTTAACGGGGTAAAACTGCTTGGAGATTGGCTGTAATCACCGGAAAAACCTCCCAGCGGCTAAAAATGGTCTTACCATATTTTAGATTGCGTGTCGTTTTCGGATTTATTAGAATTTCAATCTTATCGGAGGAATAGCTAGTCATTTCCTCACAGTATTGGCGAATTGCCCGAATATATTCATGAAGTTGAAGAGCAGTCATCTGGTGCCGTTTACTGCGAATTGTTTCGAGTATTTGTGTAATATTCTCTAGCATTTATAAGGTCCCGAATGGAAACGTAATTAAGCTGCCGGATTTTCGTTATGACGATGTACTTGGTAAAGTTGCAAAAAAGTTCCTCCCCAAAAGACACCATCAATTAAGGCTGAGACAGAAGCATAAAAGGCACAATATCCGGGATTTGAGGCGAGCTCCGGCTGATGTATCAGCACAATGGAAAGTCCATATTTGCAAAGAAAACCAATCGACACCAGAACCAGAGGTACGATTGTTGCTGGACGATGGACAAGGCCGCTTTCAGGGATGAGCCATGCTGGTGACATGCGCAACCCGATAACCCAGCCAATAAAAGCGCCGACAAAAAGGACGATGCCGAAACATCCAGACCCGATAAAGAGGCATTTCAACTCTATTGTTATGCCGTAAACTGCCCATATGAAAAAGATGACAGGTAAAACAGCATCCGTTGCCAGCTCATTTCACGAGGTTTCAACGCTTTGATGCCACGACTGATTAAAAAGACTAGCAGGGCCGAAACCCAAATGGGTGTATGATAAATTGATAAAATAATAGACAAGGGAGTGACCTCCGTTTTTTAAAAGTGCGAATGCGCCCTTATGGAGTTCACATTTTGCAGTATTCCTTTAGTTCGAGTTGCCCGCGAACCCTGGTTTCTCCACCCAAGCCCCGCATGAAAAACCGGGCTACCCGCATACATGGCAAGAAATTAACGCTACAAGTATAGGCAAGATCAGGTATAATTGGATGGGTAAAACGGACATCACTAAAGCTCAGCCTATAATCATCAAGGGCAAGATGTGAACTGATGCAAGAAACTAAGAAACCAAGTGTCAGTGAAGCAGGCGTGACCGGTAGGTTTGGAAAATGCTCTGCCAGCAAATTATTTTCCTGATTGAGGGTGAAGCCCAGCGAAAGATGAAAACCTCCGGCGATACAACCTCCAGCTATGATTTTAAAAAGCATGGGCTCTTCATTCATCGCCAAGCCTCTGACCGATGCCATGGATAGTGTTGTTAAGGATATAGAAATATTTAAAATATTGAATATTTTAGTGAATATTAAGGTGAGCGGCCGTGGGCGCATTTTTAGCTAGGATGCACAATAAGTATGGTCGTTTATATATATAGGCTATTGGGGATCAGGCTGTTGTTAGGAGATAAAATCAAGCCAATTCTAAACTGAGAGGAGAACTTCTTTTGCTATAATGATAGCAGATTTTGATAATTCTTTATATTTCTCTCTAAGCATTAATGCTTCTATAGTACTATTAACAAACTCAGGATTGAGGCGATCAATAGCCTCAAGCGTTAATTTAACTTCCTTTGGGTATTCCCTAAGCGCATCGACAATCGCATCTGCGTAATGCTCGGCTCCAGCAGCGATATCAAAGATGTCGCGAGCTTTAATGCTGCGGCCTCGATAAAAGACCTTCTTTGTAATGATTTCAGGTATTGTTTCTAATGAGATGTAAACACCATCGATTTGATGCATCGATGTAGGATTATGAGTTAAGCTTTGTCCAACAATGAAATCGATCTCACCAGTACTAAAAACTAACTTTAGTGAATTAGATCCATCGGAAGCATAACCAGTAGGTGCTAATTCAAAATCAAAGTCATGCAAACTTGGGTTTAAATATCCCAAAAGTTGCGGGTCATTTAGAAATATATCAATATCATGACTTTCACGGTGATCAATTTGCAGCATCATCGCAGTGCCGCCACCAAATGACCAGCTTTCTATATATTTATAGTCTTTATTAGCTTGTTCAATCAACGAACAAGCTATGCGCAACAGTCGCTTCCAATCTGATTGATGTTTCGGACCAGTCATGCTGCGAGGGGATAAAATTCGCCGGAATAATCAGCAAAAGCCTTTGCTGCGGATACAAGTTGTGACTTTGGTATGCCGTAGGTTTCTGCAAAAGCTTGTTGCAGCTCCGGCTTAACTTCGCCAAAAAAAGATGACATATGTCCAGGCATATTTTTAGCTTCTGCTTGATTTACCAAGCAGTTAACAAGTCCCTCAGCGTCTAGCTGATTGCTATATGGGGCATTAATTGTTGTTAATACTATTGCTGGATTTATCATCTCAATTACCATCCTAATAGTGTGAATATATGGTATTTTAGGCGTATAATCAACAATCAGTTGGTTTTAAGTTTTATACCCATGCTAAATGTTAAAGACATGAATGTTGTAGAAGCGAAATCAAATACTCATTATAAATTTAAGCCACATCTGAATGGTGAAACAATCTGCGAGTTCCAATTGCGCAATTAAAAACACATGGCTATGCTGATAGCTTGGACTTGGCAAAAATCGGATCGTAGAAAACCTCAAACAGCTTTCTTTTTTCAAGATACAGGATCACATCAAGCGTGGTGTAAAGAATGAGCTTGATCATCTCCAAGTCGAGCTGACGGCAATTCTTGATTTTTTAATCAGCGTTACCACACGTTCAAAGGTCTGCACGGTGCTATTGGTGGGCGTGTCGCAACGTTTTTGAATTAGCAATTGCTTAATTATAATGATGGATGCTGGTCTCGCGATACAGGAGAACTGCATACTGTTAAATGCTATTGTTGAGAAGCTCTAACACCACTCCAAAAATGACTTTAAAGGCCGTCAGTTATAGACTTGCTTCATCCTTCACGCGGTAAGCTGGTACTTGCGTTACCCTTTCAGCTACCGGGATCTCGAAGAAATGTTTATGGAACGTGGGTTTGAAGTCGACCACTCAACAGTCAATCGCTGGGTTTTAGCCTATACACCATTGCTGGAAAAGCGCTTAAGACAATTTCAGCGTCCTTATTGCGGCTCTATCCGTATTGATGAATACCTACCTTAAAATACGTGGCCAATGGCGTTATCTCTATCGAGCTATTGATAACACGGCAATCCGGTTGATTTCTCGCTGACGGCCAAACGAGACTTACCCGCAGCCAAGCGGTTCTTCAGGAAAATGCTGAAAAGTGAGCCTTTGTTAGCCCCGGATCGCATACGGACGGATGGAGCGGGAACGTTTCCACCAGCCATTAAGACAGCCACACAAGATTTTCTCCTCCCAAAAGATCCTGCCCAGCATTGGATGTTTCCAATCATCGAATATAATCCTTATTTGAGCGAAATTAGATCTTTCGGCTTCGCGTGAAGCGATGCAGCTGCAATATGAATATTAGCGTGGGAAGTCGCCAAATCCTATTCCAATAAAATGATAATAGGATTCTGTAGCAATGGCGTGCAGGCCAAATTGAGGTGTGAACTCATAGCACTATCGGTCATAAATCACTATTTTGCTTATGCATGGTGCATACAGGCTTGGTGCGCCCAATAATCTGGTATCAGAAATGACCCTAACATGTGTAGGGTGGCACAGGTGCGAAAAGAAAGAGCATGACAAATGAGCCTGTAATAAGCTTAAAGACGGTAGCTCTTATTGGGGCATGTTATAAAACAGGGTGCTTGGCCTAACTATTTGCACTACTCATATTGCAGCTTTGTTGAAGCTATGAAATGCTTGAAGCAACACAACAAAATTGATTTATGTCTCGTTTTTAATTGCCGCCGGAGTTGTTTTGGTTAAAATTTTACACACTGCAGATATTCATCTCGACTCTCCCTTAAAATCTCTGGCCTTGCGTGATGAGACTTTGCGCGACACAGTGCATACAGCAACGCGGACCGCCTTTACACGCATTATTGATACAGCGCTGCGTGAAAATGTTGCTGCTTTGCTGATTGCTGGCGATCTTTTTGATGGGGCGGAGCGCAGTGCCAAAACGGCAGCATTTTTGATCAGCGAGTTTGATCGGCTTAAAGTTGCAAATATTCCGGCCTTTTATATTAAAGGCAATCATGATGCAGAAAATCCGATTACGGGTGAGTTGAACCTGCCGGAAAATGTCCATGTTTTTGATGGGCGGGGTGGAAAAATTCAACTGGGCGAGCGTGATATCTGGATCCATGGCGTTAGCTTCAGCGGTCGTCAGGCATTGGAAAGCTTGCTGCCAAAATTCCATGCGCCTGTTGCTGATGCCATCAATATCGCCATGTTGCACACATCCCTTTCCGGTGCCAAGGGGCATGATACTTATGCGCCTTGTACTATCAATGAGCTTGGCGAAATGGGATTTGATTATTGGGCGCTAGGCCATATCCATAAGCGGCAGGTGCATAGCCAAACACCATGGATTGTGATGCCGGGCATTCCGCAAGGCCGCGATATTGGAGAGGCTTCTGCAAAATCAGCAACCCTGTTGCACATTAATGACGGGGAAATCACAATTGAAGAGGTTCCAACCTCGGCAGCAGAATTTATCGAGCTTCAAATTGATATCAGTGCTTGCGAAAACGATGATCTCATTCGTGCTGAATTGCGGCAGAATTTGCAAATTATAGCGAAAAATATGCGGTCGGATGCGGGTATTTTGCGCCTGACACTGAGCGGAACAAATGCGCGGAAATGGCAGATACAGCGCGATCAGGCATTATGGATTGAAACCTGCGCCGAGCTTGCGCGGGACACGGATCGGCTATGGCTGGAAAAACTGCATTTTGATTTGAAAACACCAGATCACTTGAATGCAGGTGGCTCCTCTGCTGTGGATGAATTGGCGCAGATTATGGCTGAAATTCAAGCAGAAGAGGGTTTCCAGTCCGAGTTGAATGCAAATATTGAAATGATTTTGGCCGAATTGCCAGCCCATCGTCGCATAAATTTGCTACCCGATGAGGAAACAGCAAAAGCGCTAGGCCAACAGCTTGCAAGTGAGGGTGCAAACCGTGTTCTTGCTGCGATGAAGGGTGCCGTAGAATAATGCGTTTACGTCAATTATCATTGGATTTATTCGGGCATTTTTCAGGAAAATCATATGATTTTGGTGAAAAACAAACGGATTTTGCCGATTTCCATGTGATTTATGGGCCGAATGAAGCAGGAAAAACCACAACAATGGAGGCCTTTCTCCGTTTAATTTTTGGTTTTCCGCATCGCGATGCTTATGATTTTCTGCATCAGCGTAAAAATCTGACCGTTTCCGGCACACTGGAAATTGGCGGTCATGAACGCTTTTTAAAACGTGTTTCGAGCCGTAATAATTCACTGATTGACGAGAATGGCAAAGCATTGCCTGAGGCGCTGCTTCAAGCACATTTGGGTGGATTGTCGGAAGAGGATTACCGGCATTTATTATGCCTCGATGATGAGACGATCGAGCGTGGTGGTGAGGAGATTGCCAGCAGCAAGGGTGATATCGGTCGCTTGCTATTTTCTGCCGCAGCCGGTGTTAGTGATCTGACCAATGTTCTTGATCATATTCGGGGGCAGGCGGATGAGCTTTATCGCAAACGTGCCAGCACGACTGAAATGGCACGGCTTAAAAAAGAATTGGCTGATATTGAGCGGAAGATTAAAGAGCAGGATGTGCCCGCAAGCCAATATCGCAAGCTGAAACAATCCTATGAGCAAGCGCTTGCCGAAGAGGCAGCCTTTGAAAATGAGCGCAAAGAAAAGCGGCTTGATCTGGCTAAGACCAAAGCGCGACTGGCGGCTTTGCCGCTATTGTTGGATATTGACAGGCTTGCAGCGGCGATAGCACCCTTTGCGGAATATCCGCAGCAGCTTGATTTCAATGCAGAGGATTTGGTGGAGCTTTTGACCCGCCAAACGCGATTGACATCAGATACCGAGCGGCTTGAAAAAGAGCTTGATCAACTGAGTATTGATTTAAATGAAATTCAACGTGAGCCGCAGCATTTAAATCTGGGTGCCGAGCTTGAAAATCTGGATGAATTGCGCAGCCGCTATTTGACCGCTGAGCGCGATTTACCGCGCCGCCGCAAGTCGCTTGATGATGTGCTTTTGGATATGCATGCACAAATGCGAGCACTTGGAGCGGATGAAGAAGAGCCGGAAAAACTTGCTTTAAGTCAGGGGCAATTGAGCGAAATGGCGCAAGCGCGAGAAGAAAAACGCGATGCGTATCATATGCAGCTTGCCGAGCAGGAAGAGATTGAAACACTCAATATCCGTCTGGAAGCGGCACAAAAAGATATTCTGAATCTTAAAAATGCTGAAAATACACCCTCTGGCGTGAAGGATATTCTCACGCGTTTTTCGGCTCAACGCTTTCTGCCGCAACATGCTAAAGCACAACAAGCGATCACGGATGCAAAGCGAAGATTTCGTAATGCGTTGGATGGATTGGCGATTAAAGATCTGGTTTTTGATCAGGTGCCTGCCTGTCATGTAAGCGGCGAAGAAGCTGCCGGGCTTGCAGAAAATCATCGGGATTTATCTGAAAAGCTGGCGCATATTATACAATCTTTGTCAGATCATCAAAAAGATGCGGATATTGTTCAAAGTGAAATTGATGCGATTAAATTATCGCAAGGTTTGAGCGATGATACAGAGACAGAATTGCGGATGAAAAACCGCAATCAGCTGTGGCTTGAGCACAAAGAGCTTTTAAGCCAAGTGAGTGCGAACAAATTTGAACAGGCAATGTTTGCCGTTGATGAAAGCGCGGATAAAAGATTGGCGCAAGCCGAAATTGTTGGCCAAATGCGTGTTTTGACACAGCGCCTGCATAGATTGACCATTGAGATTGATGCGCTTGGCAAGCAAAAGAGTGAGCTTGAAGCAGCATTGGGCAATTTGGATGCAGAATTTAAAAAACTAATTGAAACTATTGGGTTTCCTGCTTCAACGCCACCGATGAGCTTTGCCAATTGGGCAAAAAAGCGGGATGAAGCAGCACTGATTGAACGTCAGATGCAGCATGTGCTTGATGAGCATCAAGATATCATAGCTAAGGCTGAGCGGTTGTATGATGCTTTATTACCGTTAATTGATCTTGATGCTCCAGATTTCGATTCCTTGATTGATGCAGCTTTGGATTTACAAACGCGAGAACAAGAGCAGGCAGACAAAGCACTGGCTTTAGAAAAAAACCATGCTGAATTGCAAGCAGATTATGAGCGGCGTGAGAGCCGGTTAGTGCAATTTGAGAAACAGGCTGAAGCCGCCAATCTGCAATGGCAAAGTCTCATCGAGCAAAATCTTGGATATGCAGTTTCACCAGATGATGTTGAACGTGGTTTTGAGCAATTGCGTGAGATCGCACATTTGAACAATCAACGCAGCGGCTTTGCGCGTCAGGTTGAAGGGATGGAAGCTGATCAGGCAGAATTTGCCGAGAAAATAGCTGAAACCGCTCATTTCAAAGGGCTTGATAGTGATCTGCCACCTTTGGAAACCTTTATGGCACTGGAGAAGATTTCGCAGACTGCACAAGCAATCGAGGCACGTTGGCAGCAGTTGGATAGCCGTAAAATTGCGGTTCTCGAAGAGCGCGAAGCTGTCAAAATCTCTTCCAAAGAGATTGACAATCAGGTGACCCAATTGGCGCAAATATTCCCCGTTCATGTCGCGACGGATACATTGCCACAATTGCGTATCGCGGTCGCCGATGCTGCCAATGCGATTGAACAAAGCAAACAAATGGAGCTATCGGCAACCAAAATTTGTGCTGACTTGTCACTCCCCGATATTGAAAGCGTCAGGCAAGAACTGAGTGGTTTGAGTGCGCATGAGCTTTCCGTTGAGGTCGATAATCTTGAGGATGCGCTTTCTGACATCGAGGAAAAGCATAAAAAAGCGATTGAGCTACGCAGCGATGCAGCTGGTTTATTGGCACGGGTGACGGGGGAGGGGGATATTGCGGCCCTCACCGAGATGAAGGTTACATTGGAAGCGCAGATTGAAGATGCAGCCTTGCGCTATCTGGAATTTGATCTGGGGCATCGCTTGGCGGAAGAAGCCATCCGGCGTTACCGCGATAAACACCGCAGCGGCATGATGGATGCAACCGAGAAGATCTTTTTTGAACTGACCAATGGTGCTTATTCCAAACTTTATACGCAGCCTGAAGGTAATAATGAGATACTAAAGGCACTTGATGCAGGAGGTACAGCCAAGCAGGCGGGCGATATGTCAAAGGGTACAAGATTTCAGCTTTATCTTGCATTACGCGCTGCGGCTTATGAGCAATTGGTTAGTCAGGGCGTATGTCTGCCATTTTTCTGTGATGATATATTTGAAACATTCGATGAAGAACGCACCCGTGCAGCATGCCGTGTTATGGCGCGCATCGGCCATTCAGGACAAGCAATCTATCTGACGCATCATCGCCATGTGGTTGATATCGCGCTGAAAGAATGCGGCTCGAATGTAAAAATCCATGAAATCGATGAAATCCATGCGTAAATTCAAGCAAGAAATTTTGATGCCAGAAGCATCAGAACCGACCAGCAAGACCAACCGATCATTAGAGGCGAGAATATATTCTACCTATGCTTCATTGTCGCCTGCCGAGCGCACCTTGGCTGATGTGATGCTGCAACATCAAATGGAGATCGCGCTTTACACTGCGGGAGAGCTCGCCGATAAAGCAGGGGTTTCTACTGCAACGGCTGCACGATTAATTCGTGCGCTTGGATATTCATCATATCCAGCGGCAAAACGAGAAATAAGAGAGGCCAATCATTGGGGTTCACCCCAAGGGGGAGTTATCGATTCAGCCGAATATGCAGCAGAAGCACCTACACTCAGAAGTGTGGTGCAAACCAATATCGACAATATCCATGCAACCGCGGATAGCATCCCTCCTAAGGTTTTGGATGCAATATGTGATGCTTGCGTAAAAGCAGAGCGTGTTTTTGTTATTGGTCTACGCAATGGTTTTGGTCTAGCACATTATGCTGCGCATTATTTTGGGCTGATCAAAGATGATGTGCGCGTATTACCGGCCAATGGCACATCCATGACGCATGATTTGTCTACGATCCGCAAAGGTGATTTTGTTATTTGCTTTGCTTTTCGTCGCCGTCCAAAAAAACTGCCGCTATTGCTTAATGAAATTCGTTCAACGGGCTGTATTACGGCATTGATTACGGATATCAGTGCTTCAGATAGTGCTAAAGCTGCCGATTATGCCATCAGGTGCCGCTGCCATTCTTTAGCACCTTTTAATTCTTTTACGGCAGCGGTCACTATTGTTGATTATATCGCGTGGACGGTAGCAGCAAAACTTGGCGAACGTAGTATTGAACGCTTCCGCCAAATTGACCGAATGGTCGATCTCATTGATGATGTCTCAACACCAAAACTAGATAACTCCCGTAAACCCCGATAGATTAATCACGACCATTAAACTTCAAGTTATAAGACTGCAATATTCAGAGTTTTTGTGTAGCAGCACGCGTCTGCTTATAGTTATTCTTATGCACGCTGCGGATAAGCCCAACCTCGGATCTTGGAAGGAGAAAGCTGTGAGGATGCCAGCATTTCTGCCATGCGCACAGCTGCATCTACGCCGTCAATAACAGGGATGCCGAGTTCTTCGCGCAGAGAAGGTGCAAAATCGGCCATGCCTGCACAGCCAAGAATGGCAGCCTCCGCCCCGTTATTGATTGCCATACGAATGATATCAGCAATTTTTGCCCGCGCATTTGTTTCCGGAGCGTGCAGTTCTAGAACAGGTATATTGCTTGCAAGGATTTGGGGACACCGCCGCTCGAAACCATAACGAAGAACATTCATTTTCAAGGTTGGAACGGAGCGTGCAAGGGTGGTGACAATGCAAAACTCCTGCGCCAGCAGACTAGTGAAATGCAGAGCTGCTTCACCAACGCCGATAACAGGTTTTCGGGATAAAGATCGTGCGGCATCAAGTCCTGTATCATCAAAACAAGCAATAATATGTGCCATCGCACCTTCGTTTTCGGCATTTTGAAGGGATTGCAACAGCCCCGGCAAGCACATTGCGCCGTCATAAGGACCTTCGATTGCGGAAGGCCCATGTGTGGATTGCCGGATGAGTAATTCTGTATCGGGCGAGGCTGACCGCTGTGCCGTAATGCCGATTTGCTTGGTCATTGTTTCGGTTGTATTGGGATTGATAACTGAAATCTTCATTTTCTATGCCTGTAGTCCGGCTTTTGCTAGTGATTGTGTTGGAACAGGATCAACAAGCTGATCATAAGGGATTGGTGATGATGTGAGGTGACCATCAGAAATGCCTTTTTGCCAACGTGCATAGGCTGCTTCATCAATATGGGGTGTTGTCCACATTCCATTTGCAATATAAGTTCTGGTGACCGACAGTAGCAGATCAACGGATTGATTAGGAAAGGTTTTTTCTAAAAATGCAGCGTAATCATCAGGGTCATTGGCGCAAATCCATCCCATGCCCGCATGGATTGCCCGCGCAAATCTTTGCTGTATCTCTTGTCGTTCGGCATTGCTTTCACCCATCGCGTAGTAAACGCTCCAAGGCACATTGCCACCGGTTATTGGTAGTTGCTTCACCACTTGTGCTTTGCCTTCAGCCTGCATTTTAAGACCACTTAGATAATCAACGACAAGATAATCGCCCATGCCGCCATGAAATAGTTCGGACAGCATGGCACCGTCTAAATCTTGGATAAAGCCAACCTCATCAGGGTTAATGCCATTTTCACGCAAGCATAATTTGAAGAATAGCCCGACACTCGCACCATTGCTGCCTTTCATCAATACGACTTTACCGGGCATGTTTTTCCATTCAAAACTGTCCGGTTTTTCACGCCCGACCAGTGCCAGAGGTGCGCGCAAGGATATTTGGGCAAAAGGCGTGAAACGTGTACTACGCCCTAAATACATCGAAGGAACCCAGATACCACCAAGAGCCGCTTGCGCCGAACCGTCACGCAAGGCTTCGAGTACCAAATCCCAAGGTTTTGGAACGCTTGCGGTAACGTTAAGTGATTGTTCCTCGAAAAAACCCTCTCGCACAGCAATATATTCTGGCAAGTAATTCAGGCTATGTCCGGTTGCAGAGACATGAAAGTCAAGCATATCAGTATCCTATTCGTGAAGTAAAAATGAACATGCAGTTGCATATGATCTGATCAGGCTGCTTTTGCTGTGTCGGGCACAGTAATTGCCCTGCCGGTTTCAGCCGAGTACCAATTGACCATCTCTGGTTCGTAGCCAAGTGCAGCTCTTGTCCCGATGGGTATATGCGGATTGCCTGAAATGCGAACAAAGACCAGATCTTGTCGTAGCAGATCATTGGAAGGTTTGTTGGTAGAGCCCAAAATATGGCAACCAAGAATGACCTCGGCTCCAAGCTTCTCAATCATGACGATTTCAACAGGTATGCCCGTTTGGCCCTCGGGCTTTAGATGTAAGCGCTCTGGCCTGATGCCGAATATGAGCCGGTCACTTTCAGGCATATTAGCATTATGCGTCCAACTGGTACCTCCTGCCAATACCAGTTGTTGGCCATGCCGTTGAACATCGAGAAGGTTCATAGGAGGGGCGCCCACAAAGCGGGCAACAAATATGTTGGCAGGTGACTGATAAATTTCATCAGGTGTGCCAATTTGCTGTATTTCACCATGGTTCATGACGATAATTTTTGTCGCCATTGTCATGGCTTCCACTTGATCATGCGTCACATATATGAAAGTTTTTTTGACACGATTATGGAGAGCAGAAATCTCGGCGCGCATTTGGGTGCGGAGCTTCGCATCAAGATTGGAAAGCGGCTCATCAAGCAGATAGAGTGACGGATCGCGCACCAAAGCACGCGCCAATGCCACGCGTTGACGCTGCCCACCGGATAGGTTTGCCGGCCTCCTGTCCATCAGCTGACTGAGTTCAAGCTGCTCTGCAAGTTGGCTCGTACGCTCGACAATATCGGGTCTGCGCATCATCTTCCAGCGCATGAAATTGCTGATTAACGGGATATGGTGCCATTTGCGAAAAGCATTCATCAATAGCGGAAATGCAATATTCTCCTTAACGGTCATATGCGGGTAAAGTGCATATGACTGAAAGACAAATGCAATGCCTCGCAGGCTGGGTGACCAGTCATTTACCGCTTGACCGTCAAAACACAGGCTACCAGTGGTGATATCGGTCAGACCTGCAATCATACGTAGTAATGTTGATTTGCCGCAGCCCGATGGTCCAAGCAGAACAAGGAATTCGCCCTCGTCAATCGTAGCATCAAACTGCGGAATGACATTTATATTTCCGAAGCATTTTGATATGGAGTTTAACTGGATCTGGGGCATGGATTATCCCTTTACTGCGCCAGCGGTAATCCCCGCGACGATTTTTCTTTGAATGAGCAAGAAGAACACAACGGCTGGAATACTGAATATCAATGCCGAACCCATGACTGCCGACATCGGTGTTTCATATTGACCGATAAATGAAGCCAGTCCGACACTTGCTGGCCACAACGTATTGTCCATCAGAAATGTTGCCGCGAACAAATACTCATTCCAACCTGCGAAGAATGAAATGACTGCAGCCGCCGCGAGTGACGGGGCAATAACAGGCAGGATAATCATGGTGAGAACACTGATGCGCGGACAATTGTCGACGGCTGCTGCTTCCTCTATCTCATAGGGGACTGAATCAATTGCGCCCTTGATGATAAAGGCGGCAACCGGCAAGGAAAATCCGACATTAGCAAGTACCAGCCCTGTCAGGCTGTCGAGCAGTCCTAAGGTAATGAACATGGCATAGAGCGGAACGAGAATGAGTGCTTCCGGAACCACTTGTGTCATGAACATAAAGAAGCCGAGGATACCTTTGCCGTAAAAGCGGAAACGGCTTAATGCATAGCCTGCAAGAGAGCCAAGAATGAGGCTCAGCAGCGTTGTTCCGACGGCAATGAAACTTGTATTTAAAAGCCAGCGAAACAGGGGGAGCTGCTGAAGCTCACCAAGGATATTGGACAGGTTGGATAGCTGCGGCCACGGTACCTGACCAGTATTATAAAGTTCGGAGTTTAGTGAAAGGGCCGTTGTTGCCATCCAGTAAATCGGAAAACCACCAAAAACGACCAACAGAGAAATCAGGGCGAGATAAGGAATGCGTGAAGAGATTGCGAGTAAACGGCTCATTGCGAACTCACTTTCTGGCGCCGACGGTTGAAAAGCGCATGAATAATTGCAACGGATAGCGCGAGGAGAAGCCCGACAACACCATAGGCACTGGCCATGCCAAGGTCGTGATTTTCAAAAGCGACTTGGCGCAGTTTGACGATTAATGTGCTGGTGCTGCCAACGGGGCCGCCACCGGTGAGAAGATAGATGATATCAAACCGGCGGATTGACCAAACCATAACAAGAAGCGAGACAAGCTGGAGGAGAGGCATGATATGGGGCAACGTCACAGCGCGGAAAATACTGAGCTTGTCGGCGCCGTCAACCAATGCGGCTTCTTTGACCTCTTCCGGTACAGATTGTAATGCAGCCAGCATAACAAGCATGACAAAGGGTGCAACCTGCCACACGGTGACTAATAAAATTGACGGCAGTGCCATTTCGGTGCTTGTCAGCCAGGAAATGCGATCAAAGCCAAGGGCTGTCACGATTGTATTCAAAACGCCTGAGCGCTCATTGAAAATCCACAGCCAGATCAATGCCGCCGCAACATTGGGAACGGCCCAACCAAAGAGGAGAATGCCGCGAATGAGTGTTCTACCGGGGAAGGGGCGATTGAGAGCAAGTGCTGCAATAAGCCCGACAGCCACGCCGATAACCACTGCTGATACAGAATAGATCAGTGTGATTTTTATAGTACTGTAGAAATCGGCGTTGTTAAGCAAGCGCTCATAATTGTCGACCCCAATAAAACTGCTGCGATTAGGATTAGCCAACCGCGTTTTAGTGAAGCTTAAATAAATTTGCCGTCCCAATGGCCAGAACATGAATACCAACAGATAAAGCGCCGGTGGTATGACGAACATATATGGCACGAGCGCTTTCGGCTTGAACTTATATGCCGAGCTGCTCTTTTGCGTTGCTGGAACGGTTTCCCGTCGTTCCAGCAAAAATTGATCTGTCATCGATCATTCCCTTTTGATTTCAGCTGTTTTAGAACATGCTGTCAACGCGGCTCTGGGCTTGCGACAGTGCTGTTTCAGGATCGGTTCCGTTAATCAGAACACTTTCTACGGCTTCCATAACAGGGCGCATTATCTGAGTTGTTTCTACTTCATAGCCAGGTATCAGAACACTGCGTGTTTTCTCGGCAGCTTCGGCGAAGGTGGGACCCCAAGGGTTGGCGGCGATAAATTCACTGGTTAAGGGAATGTCGGTTGCCAACATATCGGGGCCTGAAGCACCGCGCAGTCTTGTTTGTCCTTCAGGGCTGACCAGCCAGCTTAGAAAATCAATAGCTTCAGCCTGATGCGCACTATTTGAATTAACAACAACGTAAATTTGTTGATGGGCTCCAGGATGAGGAAATGGTAAAGGGGCGGCATGCATATCAGTACTTGAGAGTGTCCCGCCGGAGCCGATATTCAGTGTTCCGCCGGAATTATCGATGCTGAAGCCAACTTGACCTTCTTTAAAACGGGTTCTTTGTGTTGGCATATCATCACCAATAGGAATGATTTTTGCATCATACATTTTTTTAAATGCAGTGACAGCCTCAACCGCCTCGGGTGTATTGATCGTCAGCTTACCATTATCATCCACCCAATCAACACCGTAACCATTTGCCCAGACCTGAAAATCCATATAGAAGCCGGAAAAGTCGCTGATCTGATGGCGCGATGTAAAACCAATGCCGTTGGTTTTGTCCTGCACGTCTTTGGCACTCTGGATAAGCTCATCAAGCGTTGCAGGAACTTTGGCGCCGGCCTCATCAATAAGTTTACCATTATAAATCAATGCATAAGCCGCACGCTGCCATGGTACCCCATAAACAACCCCATCTATCACACCGCCGTCTTTGGTCGTGTTCATGGTAACGCCTTCAGCCGCAGCACCTACATCGACCAGCAATTCTGCGTCAGCCAGAGCGAAGAACACGCCTTCCTGAATGATTGCAATATCAGGTCCTTTTCCGGCACCAAACTCGGTCATTAGTCTGTCGCCGTAGTCTTTTGACGGAATTCCTAAAGCCTTCAGTTCAACATTGGGGGCTTGTTCTTCATAGGCTTTAATAGCATCCCACAATGCTTCACCACGAAGGGCATCAAGCCATTGAGAATTAGAAACGACCAATGTTGTTTTATCCTGAGCATATACTGGCAGTGCTGCTGCGCAGGTCAATGTGATAGCGCTGATACAAGATAACAGAGATATTCTAGACATAGGTTCCTCCTCATTTTTTAACTTTTTATTTTGATTATACTTTGATCCGATGCGGCTCCAATGGTGTATGGCAACTCATATTTTCATACCCGTCATCGGTTACCAGATAGCAATTGCCAATATTGCAGCCTGCAATCTGTGGCTCAAGCCATTGAGAATGCAAGACAAATGTCATGCCCTCATCAAGCAGGTCATGATTGTTGGACGCGATGTTGTAAGGCACAAACTTTGCCATCGAGACTGAGTGCCCGACATTGGGATTGTGCGGCCCGTTGGTTGCAGGATAGACATGCATGAGTTTTCGCCCCTGACGTTCCCAATCAGCATCAGGCACATATTGATAAGGTATCAAGCGAGGACTGCCATCCTCATTGGCATTCCAGTTATATGGCATGGTTCTGCTGTCATCAGACGTCAAATAGCCGCGCTTTATATAAGGCTCGAAGGATGCGTTGGCTATATCTGATACAAGAGCGCCCGGACGTATCAGGGCAGCTGCGGCCTCTACACCTTCGACACACATCTGAAGAACCTCTTCCTGTTTGTCGGTGATGTCGCCTACTGCAACCATACGTGCAATTTGTGATGAGTAACCATGATAGCTGACACTTGAAATATAAAGGTTGATAAGATCTCCGGGCTTTACAATGTGACCATAAGGTTTACCGCAATGGGTGCCGGAGTTATTGATGCCGATTTGATAACCATCACCCCATTCACCGCCCCTTGCCATTTGTGCGAAGGTGAAAGCAGCATAGATTTCATGATCCGTAACACCCGGTTTAATCACATGATAAGCAGCTTGCATCCCGATATCAGCCAATTGAGTGGCTGCTCTGACAATGTCTTGTTCGCGCTTGGTGCGTCGGCGTTGCATTCGCTCAATAATTCCGGCATCTGCAACAAAGAGAGAGCGGTTCAGACGTTTTTTTAATCCGTCCCAATAAGGTGCGGAGGTTGAATCGCCAAACAAACCAATCTGGCTTGCAGAAAAACCACGCTCTTCTAAATGGGCTGCAACAGCTTCAACTACACGATCAACAGTGCGGCCTGGGCGGTTATAGGTCTCGCGACCCCAAGTTCCAACTTGCCAAATGTCCTCGACAATAACTGGCTCGCCTGCTGGCGGCAGCAGAACAGAGCTGCTGAAAAATGAAAATAAGGTCAGCGGCATATCATCGGTTGGTATGACGAGTACGCCTTCACGCATCCAGTCACAAATATAGCGAAGATAAGAGTTTGAAACACGATAGGAGCCAATTGAATCTGCATGAACGAGTATTACATCATGACCGGCAATAGTTGCTTCACGCCGGATATGACGCAGACGATTTATAAACTCTTCTTCCGGCAGAGGATTGACGGGCACGAATTCAAAGCTCGGTTCAAAGCCGTCTAATAATTTTTCCGGATAATTAATTTGCATTTTTTTTGCAGTATTCTTCAGCATTCGCTTGCTCCCTTTTTAGTGAGTTAAGGGTTAAAGAAGAATATTTGCAATAAATATTTCAGTGGTTTTTTAAGGTGTAGAAAGTGGATTTGTAAAATTTATCTTGAATTTATCTAATTAATTACAAGTGATTAGAGTAATTTTAATGACAAGATCATGAATTGATTGAAGATACAGTTGGTTTAAAATATGCAATATGAAAGAAAATTCAATTTTTCGTATTATTTTTTACAAGAAATTATTTTGCTGAAAACAGTTTTTTCCGTCTGAGCGGATGATATGCTGACACTTCTGGCAACGGTGAAAAGAGGGCGGGGTGGTTGGTGGTGTTTTTGTAACCAGTTTGGTTTGTAAATTTGCTATGACTGTGAAGTGTTTTACAACTGATTCACCTTCTGAAAAGGCGTTGATAAAAAGCACAAAAAAGGGGCGCTATTTATGGCGCTTCAGACTACCGACAAACCCCGTCATTTTTGGCGGGGTTTTATTTTATACGAATATTTTAGACTGGAACGTTCGACTATTTTGATGCCCAAAAGTTTCCAGATATCAGGCGATGCCTGATTGCGGTGATCCTTCGGCACCAGACTGTCGAGGGTCACCATCTCGAGAGCTGTCTGTTCGGGGGCTGGTTTCTTCAACATAGCACAATGAATCACAAAACCTCCGGCTAAGCCAGAGGTTTGTCAGCAGTCTGAGGCGCTATTTATGGCGCCTCTTTTTGCTTTTATGAAGTTTTATTCGACAGGCTTGATATTCATCGCCAGTGTATCTTCATCTGCGCGTGGGGTCAGTTTGACCTTGTCCTTTTTGACAGCCCATGCACTCAGCTGAATAGCAAGCGGCAGATCAGGACGGTCTGTTGCAACCAGATCATTGGCTTTTTGCAGCAGTTCACGGCGCTCATCAGTATCCATTGCCGCGGCTGCATCTTCAATGAGCTTATCCATTTCAGGATTTTTATAACCACGGACGTTAAACGCACCCAGTGATTTTTCCGGCTCATTAGAATGCATCAATGATGACAGCATATAGTTGGATTCACCGGTCAAAGTGCCCCAGCTGGCCATATACATTGAATATTCGCCGCGTGTTTTGGCAGGATTGAAGACTGCTGAAGGCACACCATTAACCTCGGCAGTGACACCGATACTTGCAAGCATCTGGGCAATGGTCGGTCCAAGCTCGGTTGGGTTGCGGTCATTAGAGTAGCTCAAAACCACCTTGAAACCATCCGGATAGCCTGCTTCTGTCAGTAGCTCTTTGGCGCGCTTTACATCATAGACTGGCTCTTTGAGATTTTCGTCATAGCCAAATATATTGGATGTCACGAGCTGGGTAGGCACAGCTGCCATACCTTCGAGCGCAAATTCCACAATGGTTTCACGATCCAAGGCCAGATCAAATGCTTCACGCACGCGCGGATCGAGGAAAGGGTTCTTGTCGAGTTTTTTGCCGGATTTATCAAAAACCTGCGGGCTGTCTTCACGGAAGTCAAATTCGAGATAGTTGATATAGATGCTTTCGTTTTTCACAACTTCAAGAGATGAATCTTGCTCAAGCACGGAAACATCGGAAGCCGGAACTTTGGAGATGACATCAACCTGACCAGCTTTGAGCTGGGCAACACGTGCTGCATCATTTGGAATTTCCTTGCGGATGACGCGATCCCAAGGCTGTGCACCATCCCAGTAATCATCAAAACGCTCGACAACCATGTCTTGTGTCGGCGCCCATGAAACAAATTTATAAGGGCCGGTTCCAATTGTTGCTTTACCGCTATTAAAGCCTTCCGCTGCTGTTTCCTGTGTTGAGAAATCAGCTGCTGCTTTGTGGGAAACAACAAATAAGCGAATGAAATCATTTGGCAAAGTTGGTGCAGCGCCATTGGTTTTTACACGCACTGTGAGCGGATCAACAACTTCTACCGATTCAACACGGCGGACAAAAATAGTTGCCGGATTTGGTCCTGTTACATGCGGAATACGTTCAATGGAAAATTTAACGTCTTCCGCAGTGAAATCCGAGCCATCATGGAATTTTACGCCGTCTCGCAATTTAAATTCCCATGTTGTTTCATCCAGTGGTTCCCAGCTGAGCGCCAGTGAAGGCTCAAGCTCGAGATTGTCGCCGGATCGGATCAGCGTGTCGAACACATGCTTAGTCGCTTCAGCATTGGCGGCAGTTGCCGTAAAATGCGGATCCATGGATGCAGGGCCACCTTTAATGGCCATAGTCAAATCTGCAGCCGTGGCGTAGCCAGCGGTAAACAGTAAAGTCGAGCTCAGCAGGAGAGCATTTAAGGTCTTTTTCATTTATCAGTTCCCTTTGGTTGATAAAGAACACCCTCGCCATCAAATGATGGATCGGTAACAGTTTCGGGCCATTCGCGGGATGCGATAACCAATTTTGCCAATATGTCCGAGATCATCATGCGCTCAGCGGGGCTGAGTTTTTCGAGCATCATCCGCTCGCGTTCGATCATCGGACTGATTTTTGATTCTACAATTGCCCTGCCTTTATCGGTGAGGCAAAGGACGATGCGGCGCAAATCTTCATCATCTTTTTCGCGTCGGATCAGCTTCAGCTGTGTCAGTTTTGAGCTGGCGCGGCTAAGCGTGTTTTTGGGGAAGCCTGATCCGGCAACCACTTCCGAAAGTGTCGTTTTATTGCGCAGGAAAAGCGAATACAGCACGACAAATTCCGGCCTCAACAATCCATGATCTGCGCCGATCATGGAGTAAATCGGGTTGTTGTAATGCAGAGCTAAATAGTTAATGCGGAACGAAAGCCAGCAGGGATTTGACCATAATTTTGCATAGAGAATATCATCTTTATCGATAGAATCCTCTTGCCCTTTTTCACGTCCTGCCCGCCCTTCAAAAAGAGCGACTTTCATTCTGTCCTCCACAAGGACCTCCTCCATAAAGTTCCACCTAGTACAAAATATATGATATTTTATGGGTGTCAAATGCAAATATTGTTCCAAATGGAACTTGTATTTTGTAATAATTACTTGTTAAGTGGTTTTTAGAAGGAAATTGGACTCGTGTTAAAACGAGATAAGGAGTGAAAAATCATGCATATTAATGCTATGAACTGGTTGCAGGTTGAGGAGCGTGTCAAGCAGGATGATCGTTGCATTTTACCGATCGGCAGTGTGGAGCAGCACGCACGTTTGAGCCTTGGCACAGACATGATTTTGGCTGAGAAAGTTGCACTTGATGCAGCTGAGCCTTTGGGCGTTCCTGTCTTTCCGGTTCTGCCCTATGGGCTTGCTTCGAGCTTTGCAGATTTTCCCGGAACCGTATCCTTATCACTGCGCACTTATATCAGTGTGATCGAGGATTTGCTGGACAGTGTTTATCACTCCGGTTTTCGCCGTATCCTGATTGTTAACGGTCATGGCGGCAATGCGCCAGCGGGCACCGTGGTTTCCGAGTGGCTCAATCGTAACCGTGATGCCAGTGTCAAAATGCATGATTGGTGGCGTGCGCCTAAAACCATGGGTAAGGTGCTGGAAATCGATGAGCGCGCTTCACATGCTTCATGGATGGAAAACTTCCCTTGGACACGTTTGCCAGGTGTAGAGCAGCCGGAAACTCCGCAAGAGCGGGTCGATTTTGGTGCAATGGCGCGAGTTGATGCGGGCCGTAAACGCACAATTCTTGGTGCAAGTGAAGGCAATTATCACGGTCTTTATGAGCGCCCTGATGCCGATATGTTGGCGATTTGGGATGTGGCGGTGAAAGAAACCCGCGCTGAGCTTGAAAGTGATTGGCACTAATTGTCTGCCGCTTGAGAAAATATGCCTTTTTAAAAAATATATGTGACCGAATATTTGGCGGTCACATAGGCGTTTAACTCTATAATTCTCAACCTGTCATATGGCTGCCCCGTTAGAGCCGAGGGTGGCTACCCGGTGAGAACCGAGGGGAACGGGACAAATGGTTGCTTTTATTATTCAAAGATTGTGGCAGGCAGTACTTGTGATGCTTGTCATGTCGCTTCTGGTTTTCATGGGCGTTTTTGTGATCGGTAATCCGGTTGACGTTCTGATTGCTCCGGATGCCACACAAGAAATCCGCGATCGCGTGATTGCTCAATACGGTCTTGATCTGCCCGTATGGGAGCAATATTTGCGCTTTATGGGCAATTTGCTGCAAGGTGATTTCGGGCGTTCATTCGTCTATAATATGCCTGTGGCAGAGCTGATATTGTCGCGGCTTCCAGCCACTGCTGAGCTTGCATTGACGGCTGTGTTTTTTGCCAGTCTTATCGGTATTCCGCTTGGAATTTATGCCGGATACAAGCCGGATAGCAAGATTGCGAAAGCCATTATGGCTATTTCGATTTTAGGCTTTTCAGTCCCGACTTTCTGGATCGGCCTGATGTTGATCATGGTTTTTGCGGTGCAATTTGGTATTTTACCAGCAGGCGGACGGGGTTCGACCGTTGATATTGCCGGTGTTCCGCTCAGCATTTTGACCCCGAATGGTTGGCATCATTTGCTTTTGCCGGTGCTTAATTTGTCCCTGTTTAAAATGGCGATGATGACGCGTCTTGCAGCTTCGGGCACGCGTGAAGTCATGTTGACTGATACGATTAAATTTGCCCGTGCTGCCGGTATCAGCGAAATGACAATTCTGCGTCGCCACGTTCTGCGACTGATTTCCATACCATTGGTGACAGTTTTCGGGCTTGAACTCGGTTCGACATTGGCATTTGCGGTGGTGACAGAGACGATTTATTCCTGGCCTGGCCTTGGTAAGCTGATTATTGACAGCATCTCATCGCTCGATCGTCCGGTTATGGTCGCCTATCTTATGCTCGTGTCCTTCCTCTTTATTGTTATTAATCTGGTGGTTGATCTCTCTTATGTTTTGCTTGACCCACGCATGCGCCAGAAGGGAGGTAAATAATGTCGTTCATTCGTAATTATTTGAAAAACAACGGGTTTATCGCAGATTATATGCGCAGCCCAATGGCTGTAATCGCTGCCATAGTTGTTCTGTTGATTATTGTGCTGGCGGTATTTGCACCCTTATTTGCACCGCAAGATCCCTATGATCTTTCCTCACTGGTGTTGCGCGATTCCAGACGTGCACCAGGCTATATCGGGCAGGGCGGCTACATACATTTGCTTGGTACGGATGGTCAGGGACGTGATGTCTTCTCCGCGATCCTTTATGGTTTGCGCATATCGCTGCAAATGGGATTAATTGCAGGTGCTGTTGCATTTGCTATTGGTGCTTTTGTTGGCTCAACCGCTGCTTATGTTGGTGGCCGTTGGGAAGCATTCGTCATGCGCGTGGTGGATTTGCAGCTGTCATTTCCGGCAATTTTGTTAGCCTTTGTGGTTGCGGCATTGCTGGGTCAAGGCAAGTGGCAGCTCATTATCGCATTGGTGTTTTCTCAATATGCCTATTTTGTTCGCACCGCACATGGTGCGGCTTCAGCAGAGCGTAACAAAGATTATGTCGAGGCCGCCTTATCGGTGCCAATGAGCGGTTGGTTTGTGGTAACACGCCACATATTGCCGAACTCGCTGCCACCTTTGATTGTTGTTGCAACAGTGCAGGTCGCAAGTGCGATTTCTCTTGAAGCAACATTATCGTTTTTGGGCGTTGGCCTGCCGCCGACCGAGCCATCGCTGGGCATGCTGATCGCCAATGGTTTTCAGTATCTTTTATCTGGCCGTTACTGGATTTCTATCTATCCGGGTGTGGCTTTGATTTTGCTGATTGTCGCGATCAATGTGATGGGTGACCAGATCCGTGACCAGCTTAACCCGAGGTTGAAAAGATGACGACAGCTTTGCTTCAGGTTACTGATTTACATACATATTTTGATACACGAAACGGTGTTGTCAAATCCGTTGATGGTGTTTCATTCTATTTGAACAAAGGCGAGATTTTAGGCTTGGTCGGTGAATCCGGTTCGGGTAAATCCATTACAGGATTTTCTCTGATTGGTCTTATCGACAAGCCGGGCCGTATTGTTGAGGGTTCTATCAAACTTGACGGGCGCGAATTGGTTGGTCTGCCGGAAGCAGATTTGCGGAAAATTCGTGGCCGTGAAATTGCAATGATCTTTCAAGATCCGATGATGACACTCAATCCGGTACTGACAGTGCTGGATCAGATGAGCATGGCTTTGCGTGCGCATGAGAAGGTGTCTGATGCAGAAGCGCGTCAGCGCTGCGTTGATGCTCTTGCCAAAGTGCGCATTGTCGATCCGGAGCAGAAAGTTGATTTTTATCCGCATCAATTCTCCGGTGGTATGCGTCAGCGTGTTGCCATCGCCATTGCGCTTTTGCATAAGCCGAAAGTTGTTATCGCGGATGAACCGACAACCGCACTTGATGTTTCTGTTCAAGCCGAAATTCTGGTGGAAGTGAAAGCACTGGTTGCAGAGCTTGGCATTTCAATGATCTGGATCAGTCATGATCTGGCAACTGTTGCCTCGATATCGCAACGTATTGCGGTTATGAAATCCGGAAAAATTGTCGAAACAGGTCTTGCGCATGATGTGCTGAGCGCACCAAAACATGCCTATACACAAGGCTTGTTGGATTCACTGCCTTCGCGCTCCCAACCAGGTGAATTGCTGGGGGATGTGAGTGCTCAAGAACAGAAACAATTTGAAGAGCTGAAAGAAAAGAAACTTGATGAAATGCCCGATTTTGTCACTGTACAAAATGCGGTGAAGAGATTTGAGTGGAAAAATGGCTTTTGGGCAAGACTTGGCCAGAAAGTCGGCATTGTTGCTGAGCGTAAGCCGGTTTTGGCGGTTAATGGTGCCAATATCTCCATTACTCGTGGCGAAGCTTTGGGCTTAGTTGGTGAATCCGGCTCCGGAAAATCAACATTAGGACGCATGATCTGCGGGATTTATCATCCGACGAGCGGTAAAATTCGGGTGGATGGCAAGCCAGTCATGGGCGAGCAGCCGGGTGGCCGCAAGCTTACGACTAATATACAGATGATCTTTCAGGATCCTTATGCTTCGCTTGATCCGCGTCGCACAGTCGGGCAATCCATTGCTGAAGGGCCGATTTCTTATGGTCTGACAACAAAAGCCAAAGCTTCTGAATATGTTGCAAAATGGCTGAAAGCGGTTAGTCTCGACCCATCCTTTGCCGATCGCTATCCGCATCAGTTTTCTGGCGGGCAGCGCCAGCGTATTGCTATTGCCCGTGCATTGGCCATGCAGCCTGAAGTCATTATTTGTGACGAACCTGTGGCATCGCTGGATGTGTCCATTCAAGCTCAAATCCTCAATCTTCTTTTGATTTTGAGAAAAGAGCTGAATTTGACATTGCTCTTCATCAGCCATGATCTTTCTGTCGTGCGTCACTTATGCGACCGCATAATTGTTATGCATCACGGAAATATTGTTGAAGAGGGCGAGACAGAAAGCATTTTTACCAATCCGCAAAAAGATTATACAAAAATGCTATTGGCCGCGATCCCGCAATTATAAAACAAGCATGAGTAAGCGCAATTTTGCGCTTACTCTTCACCTCATTAATATACTAAAAACTGGCCAATTTGTGCGGGTAGTTTTACCCTTATTCCTCTGGTGATTTTCTGGCTGTTTGGGACAGGCACCATTCAACGACTTCCTCAATATCAGGTGTAAGCGCGACTGCTAAGCCTTCTGTAAAATCTAGAAAAGCTTGCAAGTTCAGTGTATTAACGCCAACCAAAACGGGCAGTCCTCGTTCGAGCGCTTGCGCGATCACCGGGGCAAAACCTTTCGATTCAGCTTCGCGTTTGCCAAATTTATTGATAATAAGCATTTGCATATCACTACGCTGAACGGCTTGACTGGCCCATAATACACTTTGCTCCAAAGCGCCCGCATCAAGGCGGCACCCACGGGCCTGCGGCCCGCGATCCAGACTAATACGGACAATGGGACCATCTGGTAAAAGCCGTAAATCCATATCACAGAGTATGCGATCTTCGCGCTCTATATTGAATTGAACGGTTCCGGCAATCAGCAGTCCTTCAGCCTCCAGCCGTTTGGCAATCTGCGCCAGAAACTGGTCGGTTTTACCTTTGCCGTGGCATGTTACATATCCTAATTGCATCATGCCACTCTCATGGGGGGGAAAACATAGGCTTATTGTCAGGCTTTATTATAGCCATGACGGATTTTTATAAGATGGGGGAGCAGATGTTTTTGCAATGCGTCAAAGCCTTCAACGACAGCTTTGGGATTGCCGGGGAGGGCGACGACAAGCGTGTTTTTGATAAAGCCGCCCAGACTTCGGCTGGCATAGGCAAGTGGTGTGAATTGCGCGCCATCGGAGCGTAGCAACTCGCCGATACCAGGCACTTCTTGATTCAAGAGCGGACGAATAGCCTCAGGTGTTACATCGCGCAATGAAACACCGGTTCCGCCACTGGTGATAATGAGATGCGGGGCATGTGCATCGACTAGGCTCAGCACAGCATTTTGAATGGCAGCCATATCATCTGCGATGATTTGATAGGAAACAACATCATAGCCGGATTCTTTTAGTTTTTCTTGTGCGATAGGGCCTGATCTGTCTTCATAAACACCCTGCGAAGCGCGATCACTAAGTGTTAAAATAGCTGCCGAGTAATTATTCATATTCATAAGTCCCAATCAGAGAAAGCATAACCAATTCATCTAAGCCAGTGCGAAGTTTAATGATAGCATTCATATCATGGTGATGGTGACGATATTTTATAATCTTGTTAAGTTCAATTGGTCAGCCACTTGATAAGATGGCGTATAAGGCGTAGCAAAACCAGACTGACTGGTTTATTCAGCCTTTAAGCAGATCATGAAGACAAGGAGTGTGGTTGTGGCTTCCGGTACGGCAGATTTAAATTCCTCACACCATATTCACGAAGAACCAGCAATTGCGGTCCGCAATCTCTCCCATAGCTATGGTGAGAAAAAAGTTCTCGACAATATCAATTTACAGGTACGAAAAGGCACCAGCTTTGCACTTTTGGGGCCCAATGGTGCGGGAAAAACAACCCTTCTGAATATTTTATGCACATTGCTGAAATTTGACAGCGGTCAGGCATTGATGGACGGTGCTGATGTTGTCAAGCAATCGGTTAAGGCACGTCAATCTATTGGCGTTGTTTTTCAGACATCCAGCCTTGATGATCGTTTGAGCGCCGATGAAAATCTTGAATTCCACGGACTTGTCTACGGAATGGGTAAAAAAGAACGTCGTGCTGCAATGGATAATGTGCTGGCACTGGTTGAGCTGAGCGAATTTCGCGATCAGATTGTTCGCAGTTTTTCTGGTGGTATGCGCCGGCGTTTGGAAATTGCCCGCGCATTGATGCATAAACCGGCAATCCTCTTGCTTGACGAGCCGACAGTCGGTTTGGACGCACAAACCCGTCAGCGTATCTGGCGCTATTTGCAGGAGATGCAGATTAATGAAGGACTGACTGTCCTGACCACGACCCATTATATTGAAGAAGTGGAGAGTGCCGATCAAATCTGCATCATTGATCATGGACGCATTTTGGCTGAAGGAACGCCAGAAGAGCTGAAGCTGCAATATGGCAAAAGCTGGTTGCATGTCACGCCGACTGGTGCGGAAGTTGTCGAGGAAATTAAAACGCGCTTTCCTGTGGTGCAGGCCTTGACCCATAATCGTTATGCGATCGAAATTTCAGATACTGGCGATATGAACAAGTTTTTGGAAGATTGCAGCGAGCAGATTGAAGAAGCCCGCCTTGATGCGCCATCGCTTGAAAGCGTTTTTCTGTCTTTGACGGGGCGTGAGTTGCGCGACAAGGCATCTGGGGTGCGTATTTCTGAGCAACAAGCGGGAAGGCGGGCAGGTCGCCGATGATTGTTGCACTACGCCTTTGCTTTCTGGCATTATTTTTATTCATCTGGTGGGCGGTGTCTTTGCGGGTGCCGCAAGGATTATTTGCGTCTCCCTATGAAACATTGATTGCAGCAGAACATATGCTGGTTGAAAAACGCTTATGGACGGCACTTGGCGATAGTATGCGGGTCTATTTTTCCGGAACCGTGATTGCGGCTTTGATCGGCATTTTTATCGGCGGCATGATGGGCAGTTTGCGGGTGTTTGGCCGCGCATTGGATATTTATGTCTATGCCTTAGCCGCGACACCGCGTGTGGCTTTCATCCCGATGATTATCGTGCTGTTGGGGCTTGGTGTATCGGCTAAAGTCTTTATCGTATTTTTAGGCGCTGTGATGCCGGTGATCATCAATACTTATAAAGGTGTGCAGCAAGCGGATGAAAATCTGATTGAAATGGCACGCTCGACAGGTGCTGGCAAAGCTCGCATTGCGTGGCATATTGTGATACCTGGTGCCATGCCGTTCATTTTGGCGGGGCTGCGTTTAAGTGCGACTTTGGGCTTGATCAATACGATTGTCGCGGAGCTTTACACAGCCGTTTCCGGCCTTGGCGGTTTGCTGAATATTTATGGCAGCAGCTTCCGCATGGCTGAATATTTTGTGGTTGTCATCATTCTTGCTTTGCTTGGGGTCGCGGTCAATGAGGGCCTGCGATTGCTGGAAGCGCGCATGACGCGCTGGCAGGTGGCCAAATGAATGATGGTTTGTTTTTAAAATGTCCGGACTTAGCATCAAGCGTCCAGACTATGAGCAGTATTTAACGGAGCTACTATGCGTTTTACCAAGTTACTCGGTGTAACAGCTTTGACTGTTGTTTCCTTTGTTGGTTTGAACAGCCATGCATTGGCTGAGCCTTTCCGTATGATCATCACGGATATGGAAACGCCTTTGGTTCCAAATTCCGTTGTCGATCTTGCACTCAAAGGCGGATATTTTGATCGTGCGGGCGTTGATGTCGAGCTCATTCGGGTTCAGCAGACCCCGATGGCCTTGGCAGCTTTGCAGGCTAATGAAGGTGATATGGCCAATGTTGCCACAGAAGCCTTGGTGCAGCTGGCGGCGCGCGGCAATACAAATTTGCGTGCCGTTATGTCACCCAATAAAGCGCTGCCTTATCTTATCGCAGGTAAAGAAGGCATTGGCTCCATCGATGATATTCAAGGAAAAAGCTTTGGCATTGGCCGTATTGGCAGCCTTGATCATTCATTGAGCAGCAAGGTGCTTGAAGCAAAAGGCATTGATGCAGAAAATTTAAGCTTTGTTGCATTGGGCCAGCCGAATATTCGCGCACAAGCGCTCAAAGCCGGCCAGATTGATGCCACAACCATGTCGATTGGTGCTTTAACGGCATTGCCTGGTCATGAAACTTTGCCGGTGCTCGTTGATGTGGATGAATATTTTGCAACCGCGCCTGTGACGAGCAAGGTTAATGCTGTAACCGTCGAGACACTTGAAAACCGCCGTGATGATGTTGAAAAAGTGATTGAAGCACTCTCGCTTGCTGCACGTGACTTTGCAAATTCACCAGAAAGCTGGGCCGTTGCTATGGAAAAAGAACGCCCTGATATTGCAAAAGAAGATCTCCAAAACCTGGCAAAAGCATTTGCAAAAAGCTGGACAGTCAATGGTGGTTTGCAAAAATCAGAATTGGAATTCACGCAGGACTGGCTCTATCAGACTAAAGAATTTGAAGGTTTGCGTCAGGTCGAGCTCAATGAGTGGGTTGATTTTTCACCAGCCGATGCTGTGTTGAGCAAAATCGGTATCGTTGACAATCTCGACACTGTTTCCCGATAATTTCGGTCAATCGCAGGTAATCAGATGCTGTTAACCCCGCCGCATATTCTCATTGAAAATCTTTCGCATAGTTTTTTAGCTGGCAGAAAGACGCGTGAGCGCAATGGCAATGTGGCCAAGCCGGTCTTGCAGGATATCAATCTGAAAGTCGAGCGTGGAGAAACTGTTGTTTTGTTGGGGCCGTCCGGCTGTGGCAAAACAACATTATTGCGGCTGATTGCAGGACTTATCGAGCCGGATGAGGGGACTGTTCTGGTCAATGGCGCGCTTCCGCAACCAGGTATGGGGAGCGCGATGATGTTTCAGTCTTTCAGGCTATTGCCGTGGAAGACTGTGCGGGACAATATAGCTTTTGCATTGCCGCATTTGAGCGCGGATGAGCGTGTGGCTCCGGTTAATAAAGCAATTGCGCAAGTGGGTTTGCGCCGTTTTGCGGATTATTATCCGGCGCAGCTTTCGGGTGGCATGTGCCAGCGTGTGGCTTTGGCGCGCGCGCTTGTGGTGGAGCCAGAATTGCTTTTGATGGATGAACCATTTGCCAGTCTTGATGCACAATCACGCGAGTTGATGCAGGCGGAAACCTTGCTGCTGACAGAAATGCAGGAGGAGGGGGCCCAAGATGCAAATGGCGCAACGCATGGAAAAGCAACTTTGCTGTTTGTGACCCATAGTGTTGATGAAGCTATCATTATGGGGGACCGCATTGTTTTGATGGCGCCGCGCCCGGGACGTATCCACGAGATCATCGATGTACCTTTTCCGCGCCCGCGCTTTTCAAATGATCCGCGCGATGTGCCGGATTTTATACAATTGCGTCAGCATTTGTGGGAATCATTGCGTGAAATGGTATTGTCGGATCCTGAATCAGACTTTTATGGCCGTGGTGGCGGAAGCTTTGCCACATGGTAGAATTTCTAAATACTAAATATGTGAGAGCGCCAGCTGACTGGCTCGAAACGGATTTGAGATGAAACAGATACTGCCTTTGATGCGCGGCGTTTATGGTATTTGGCTGCGTGAAGTCATGCGGGCCACGCGGGACCGTGGCCAAATGATTGGTGGCGTTTCCCGTCCGATCATCTGGCTTTTGGTGCTTGGTATCGGGCTTAATCCGTATTTCCGCGGCGAGATCTATGGCGAGGTGCGCTATGTCGTACCCTATACTTATTTGCAGTTCTTATTTCCTGCAGTGATCGTGCTCAACATCATGTATACCTCAATCCAGTTTGCCGTTTCGGTTATCTGGGATAGAGAATTCGGTTTTTTGCGTGAGGTGTTGGTGTCACCCATGCCGCGCTGGCTGATTTTGCTGGGCAAGGTTCTGGGCGGGAGCACAGTGGCAACAGGGCATGGCATTCTTGTGCTGATTTTAGCACGGTTTGCTGATGTCAATTTAACCTATGAGCAAGTTTTTCTTGCCATCGTCCTGATGTTCTTTACTTCTTTCGCACTTACCTGTTTTGGGGTGTTGCTGGCCGCGCGCGTGCGCAGTTTTGAAGGTTTCGGGGTCTTCTCAAACACGATTATTCTGCCGCTTTATTTTACATCATCATCGATTTTTCCGCTGGATCCATCATTGAGCCGTACACAAGCGGTCAGCATGTATCCGGAATGGCTGGTGATGGTGGTGCGCGCGAATCCGATTACTTATGTGGTGGATGCACTGCGTGGTGTGCTGATTAATTTTCATCAGTTTACACCATGGCTCGGGCCTGTGATCATCGCAGCCATGGCAGTTATTTTCTTTACATTGGCTCTCATCGATTTCCGGCGGGCTTAGGATGGCAAAGAAATACGGACTATGGCTGCATTGGCGCAGCACGATTATAAATCTGGGTGTGATTTTCGGCCTGCTGGTTGCTATCAGCTTTTTACCAGCAGATACATCACTCTCTCAAATCAGAGAGCGCGGTGTTCTCAAACTTTGTGTACCGGCTTCCTATCCGCCTTTTGTGACAGGAAATCCGGAAAATCCGGGGTTTGATATCGAGCTGGTTCAGGCGATTGCCGATGAAATTGGCGTGCGTTTGACGGTGAATACACTCCAATCAATCGGGCGCGATTTCAACCCGCGCAACTGGATGTTGACACGTGGCCAATGTGATATGCTCGCGGGTGGTGTTGCTGATACGGTGCGCACGCGCAATTTTATGCAAACTATACCTACAGATATAAAACTTGGCTGGATGTTGCTCTCGCCTGAGGGTGTCGTTCCATCACAAGGCGATCAAGTTATCGTTATCCCAGGCAATACTGGCCTAAATCGTCTTGAATTATCTGCATGGTTGCGTAATCAGGGGTTAAGCGCAACGACCTTGTCTATGCAGGCAGGAGAGGAGCGTGTTGCCAACCAGTTTTTTGCAGCTTTGCAAAATGGCAGCGCAAAGGGTTTGGTCGCAGAAAACTTTACGGCTTGTTCATTGTTGAACCGGTTGGACGCAAATGAGAATGTTAAAGCATCTTGGGTTTTCTCTCCTGCTGATGCGTTATCGGATGAGAAAGGCGATAACAGCTCTGTTGGCGAGACTTATTCTATGGCGCTGAGTCTGTGGAAAGGTGACGTTACCTTGAAGCGTGCCGTTGAAAAAGCGATCGCTGGGTTGGAAGATAACGGTAAGATGACATATTTGCGCAATTTATATATGGATGATAGTAGTATTTGCGAAGATTGAGCCTATAATTTGAAACTTTAAGATTGAACTAATTGAAATTATCGGCCATTCAATGGCTGGGTCACCAGAATATAAGATGCTATAGTTTTATATAAAATCTGGTGGACACCCACAAAGATTTGGCGTGAGCTCATATTCTGAATGAGTATGTGATTACGCTTTAAAAGAGCATATTCAACAGTTCCTGAAATTTCGCAGCGGAAAATTCAGGTTTTGTAGAACCAGAGAGAGCCTGAGCATTATTCAAGACAATGTTCTAAATATGTCAGCTTTCTAAATTAAGAGCATTGAGCGTCGGTAAAATTTTGTACTAACGCCCAATGCTGAGAACAAGTGGCGGATAACAAACTGTTGTTCAAGGATATATCGCTTAAAGCACCCAGGTGCGGGAGGGTATTTTGATAAGACAAAAAATAGTCGGCATAACCGCAGCGCTGGCTGTAGGTTTTGGACTTGCTGCCATAGCACCGGCTTCAGCAGCTGGTTTTACGGAAGAGCAGGCAGTTGCTGGCAAAAAGTCCTATGATGCAAACTGTGCTCAGTGTCATGGTTTCAAGCTTGAAGGTCCGGATGCTCCGGGTCTTGTTGGCCAGGATATTATGGCTAACTGGGATACTGCTGGTGGTCTTTATGACTTCATCTCTGTTGCGATGCCTCCATCGGCACCGGGCAAATTGGGTGAAGACGCTTACTTGAACATCATTGCTTATATCATGGCTTATAATGGCGCAACGCCAGGTGACGAGCCAATGGTATTTGATGAAGACAAACTTGCAGAAATCAGCTTGGTTGATGAAACTGCAGGCGGCGTCGTCATGGGCTCAACTGCAGATGCAGCGCCAAGCGGTGACACCAATGTTCCGCAGGCCTTCACATGGGGCAAGCAGCTTCCTGGTGGTCCAACCCCGGCAGCACAAAATGCATCAGCCACCCCTGCAGTGCCGCAAGCATTCACATGGGGCAAAGAGCTTCCGGTCGCTAACTAATCATTTCGACCAAAAGCTTTGTCTACCCTAATTTATTCGGACAGGAGAATTCCTTTGAAAATCAATCTGAGAACCTCGCTTCTTGCTGCAGGCACCATGTTGATGGCGCTGACTGGCGCAGCAATTGCACAGGACGCACGTCCATATAAGCCTGTTACAGAAGAAATGTTGTTGAACCCACCAGCTGAAGAATGGCTGATGTGGCGTGGTACTTATGACAACCACGGCTACAGCCCGCTGGACAAAATCAACAAAGAAACTGTTGGCAACATGCAGCTTGCATGGGCATGGCCAATGGCTGAAGCCGGTATTCAGGAAACTGTTCCGCTGATCCATGACGGCATCATGTTCCTGCAGACCAGCAATGGTGTTGTTGAAGCTCTTGATGCTAAAACCGGTGACCTGCTTTGGCAGTACCGCCACGTTTCAGCTGAAATTCCACAGAGCTGGAGCTACCAGGCTAACCAGGCACGCCGCCAGAAAAACTCGATTGCATTGGTTGAAGACAAGGTTGTCTTGACTGCTCCTGATGCTAAAATCGTTGTTCTGAGCGCAGCCGATGGTAAAGTCGTCTGGGAAAAAGAAGTTCTCGACAACACATTGGGCTATACTTACACAGTTGGACCATTGATCGTTAAAGACAAGATCATTTCAGCGATCTCCGGTTGTTCCATTGCCGGTACTGCTGGTGGTTGCTACATCATGGCTCATGACCTGAATTCAGGTGAAGAACTGTGGCGCTTCAACACCATTGATGACCCGAACAACCCTGCTCAGCAGGAAAGCTGGGGCGTAGTTCCACCAGAAAACCGTTGGGGTGGTACACCTTGGGCAACTGGTTCATATGACCCACGCACCAACATGACCTTCTGGGGCGTTGGTATGCCTGGTCCATATGCTGAGCTGATCCGTGGTTCAGGTGATGGCGATGTGCTTTACACCAACTCCACAGTTGCTCTTGACGTTGATACAGGTGAATTGAAGTGGTACTTCTCGCATCTGCCACGCGATAACTGGGATCTGGACAGCCCGTTTGAGCGCGTCCTGGTTGACCAGGAAATTGACGGCAAAATGCACCACATGATGATTTCTATCCCAGGTAAAAACGGTATTGCTTTCGCTCTCGATCGCGACACTGGTAAATATCTCTGGTCAAAAGAAACCATCGTTCAGAACGTGGTCGAATCCATTGATAAAGATGGTAAGATCAAGCTGAATGAAAGCCTTATCCCAAGTGCTGTTGGCGAAGGCGCAATGATTTGCTCATCCGTTTCGGGTGGTAAATTGTGGCAGGCTGGTTCTTATAGCCCGCTGACCAAAGCTTTCTACGTTCCACTGACAGAAGCTTGTAACACTGTAACACCGACCCAGTCAGAATTTACTGCTGGTAACGCGGTTGGTTCAGTTAAGTTCGGCCCACGCGTTCTGCCAGAAGGCATCACCGATGCTGGTCTGATGCAGGCTCTTGATATCAACCCGACACAGGGTGAATCCAAGTGGCAGCACCGTGAGCGTCCTTCAATGACCTCTTCAGTGCTTGCAACTGGCGGTGGCTTGGTATTTGGTGGTGATGCTGCACGTTTCGTGAAAGCATGGGATCAGGAAACTGGTGAAGTTCTTTGGGAACAGCGCTTGAACGCCCCAATTGGTGGTTCACCTGTTACTTATGAAATCGACGGCGAACAGTATCTGGTTGTTCCAACTGGTTACTCCAACGCTGCAAGCTCGATTTCTTCAGCTTTCCCAGAAATTCCACTGCCATCAGGTGCTGGTAACTCAATCTTCGTTTACAAGCTGCCAGCAGCTAAATAATCGTCGATTAGTAATTTAAAAATGGAAAAGGGCTTCGGCCCTTTTCTTGTTTCTCTGTCAAAATCAGGATTTAGAATATGCGCCAGCTTATGAAATCACTCCTTAACGGCTTATATGGTCTGGTGATTGTTTCCGCGATGGCAATGCCGGCTTTAGCTCAAACTTCTGGCGTTCCTGAAGAGCTGTTAAAAAATAATCGTCGCCAGCAAGGTGACGGACTGACATTTTGTAATGATGCACATAGCCGTATGCGTGATTTTGATCGCGATATTGCAAACGCTATCGGTGATGCGCTGTTTCTTAAAGTGAATTTTGAAGAAGGTTTTGGCGGTTTTCCGCTTAGTGGCGACGGCTTTTTGCAAGAACTGCAAGTGGCGATGACCAATACTTGTGATGTGATGATGGGGCTCTCGGTTCAAGAAGAGTCGGCATTCCCCGAATGGGCTGCCATGACCCGTCCTTATGCATCGCTGCCTTATGTTGTCGCTGTCGTGGAGCCTGACTGGCAGAGCCTTTCAGATGTGCCTTATGACCGTATGATCGGCACCGCTATGCAGAGCATGGGCGAGATGGTTTATATCACATGGTCACTGCAGCAACCTGAGGCCAAACGCTGGGTGCGTTTGCCTTATGCCAATATGGATTTGATGGTTAAACGCGTTAATGACGGTCGCCTTGGCGCTATCCTTTTATGGCAGCCGACCTATGCGCAGTTGAAAAGAAACAATCCAGAGGCTGCAAATTTGCGCCTTATCAGCAATAAGCCAGTGCCTGAAACATTCACAAAAGTGGGTGCGCTCGTGGCTGCAAGAGACAGTTTTTTAAGAACTGAAATTGATCAGGCGATTGACGCATTGGTCGCCGATGGCACAATTGCTAAAATCATGGAAAAGCATGGCTTTGAAGGCGTTGCCGGCGATAGCCATTAAAAACTGACTTTTCACAGATCAAAAAAGAAACAGCCCTTTTCAGGGCTGTTTTTCTATATGAGATGCAGCATTTTCAACAGGCCGCTTGTATCCGGCAGCCAGCCGAGAATAAGTATGATCATCATAAGCGCCAGACAAATCGGCTCATATTTGATCAGGCTTTTATCCTTATGGGGAAGAATTGCCCGCCAGATATTTCCGCCGAGAAACCCGGGAAGAGGGACAAGGCTGAGAGCAACCAAACCAAGCATTTGTTCTTGAATGACCTGAACACTATACAGCACATAATAACCGCTTGTGCGTGACAATATCTGATGGATATAGGGGCGGAAAAGATCAAGCAGCGGTATGATCATCAAAGCAGTCGCACTGCCGATCAAGATAATCAGGATTATGCGCAATCTTTGTGTCGCTATTTCCGATTGAGTCAATCTGATAGGCCTTATCCAGCCATGATTGAACAACACCGCCATAGCCAGCCCACTATAAGAAATATTGGCTGCAGGATTGAGTGTCAGATGGCCTTCGCGCCATGGGCGTTTATCATCAAACCATTTTGCAAGTTGTGAAATCCAAGCGCCATAAAGCGCGGTCACAACAAGCATCATAAGCAGACGTGTAACGAACTGATGCACCGTCAATTCATTGAGTATATTCACTTATTCACCCGAATTCCTGTATTTTAAATGTTTTTCACTTCAATCCTTGAGTGTAAAGGACTTTCTTGTAATTATATCCAGACCGAGATTGCGTGTATATATTGACAGAAAATATAGCCCTCTACCGATAGAAAACGACATTGCCTGTAGGGATTAATTGCAAGCAATAATCAAAGTCACTGATGTTGCGGCTGATCAGCAATAGCCCATATTTCAATGCTTGCAAATAAAGCACGCAGTCTTGCAGGCATTTTCGCTTTTGATCTTGGCTGTAGCCTTGCAAGCGGCATAATACGCCCGACATCACAGCCGCACGACCCAAAATATCGGCATCCGGTGTGAGTATGCGATGAACGGGTATGGAGCGAATAACTTCGGCAACGGTTTTTTGCACGGCTGGACTGCGCGGATCTTTCGGATCGAGGACACCAATTGTGTGCGCGAGCTCCTGAATGCAAACGGTTGAATGATTGTTATGACGCGCTGCCATCATATGCTTTAAAAGAAGCGGGGCTTTACCCTGCAGCCGATCTATATAAACGCAAGTATCAAGCAACAAAGCCTGCCCGCCAATCGCTGTCTGGTCTATGAATGGCAGTTCATCATCAGAGCGGCGTGCCAATGTTTTTAACGGCAAGCCTTTGAGCCAGCGGCTAGCACTATCTATATCAAATTTCGACACATTTTACCTGTCAGAAACCGAGTTTGATATCTGCATCAACCGACCCGTCCAACTTGGTAATGGTCTCATTAAACCGATCTTCCAATGCGATATTGGCCAATGCAAATTCAAGCAATTCTGTATCGCCTTGAATTCCTGTGCGTTTTTTTGCTTGCTCAATCAGTGAATGACTAAGACGAGCAGAAATACGATCGTTCTTATCGCCGATCAGGCCAGTGCGTTCCGCCGCCATGAGCGTGGCCTTGATGCGCGTGGCCTTGATGCGCGCAGTGCTGACAGCTTCAATGTCTTTGGGTGTGGCGGTTTTGGGCATAATTGCACCTCGTGCTTGTCAGACGAAATCCTATTTTGTTCAACATATCAGAATGAAAGGCTTATGTCACGCATAACTGTAAAGGGAGCAAAGCATGGGTTTTATTCATGGTTACTTTAGGTGAATGCTAGGTCGCAGTATAGTTAGTGATATTACATGAGTGGCGTAAGTAAGATGATGTATAGCTTGAAATATTTGCCGCTATGCTGATTGACTTGATGTAATATTCGTTGGATGTTGCATTGTAAAACATTTTCAGTGGGCGGCGGGAGTTATCAGGATGACACAAAAAACAATACGTGATGTTACTTATGAATTGTTGCGCGAGTTGGAACTAACTACGGTTTTTGGTAATCCTGGTTCAACGGAAGAAACTTTTCTAAAAGATTTTCCCGCTGATTTTAAATATGTGCAAGTGCTGCAGGAGGCTTCTGCTGTTGGTGCAGCGGACGGTTATGCGCAAGCAACGCGCAAACCTGCCATTGTGAATGTTCATACCTCAGCTGGTTTGAGCAATGCGATGAGCAATATTTTGTCTGCTTATATGAACAAAACACCACTTATTATTACAGCTGGCAATCAGACCCGCGAGATGCTTTTGATGGAGCCATGGCTAACCAATATTGAGCCGCAAAACTTGCCGCGTCCATGGGTGAAATTTAGCTATGAGCCTGTGCGGGCTGAAGATGTTCCAGCCGCCTTTATGCGCGCATATGCAATGGCAATGCAAGCGCCTCAAGGCCCTGTATTCTTGTCAATACCTTTGGATGATTGGGACAAGCCGGCGACAGATGCTGCCGTGGTTCGCAAAATTACGACCAGAGTTGCTCCCGATCCGGAGCGCATCAAGGAATTTGCAGCAGCTTTATCAAATGCCAAAAATCCGGCTCTTATTTACGGTTCTTCCATTGCCCGTGGTAGTGGTTGGGAGCAGGCTGTCAAACTTGCAGAAAAATTACAAGCGCATGTTTTTGCGGCACCTTCATCCGAGCGCACGCCGTTTCCTGAAACGCATCCGCTCTATTGCGGCGGGTTGCCTTTCGCTAAAGGGCCATTATCCGAGCGGCTCAACGGCTATGATGTTGCGATTGTGATTGGCGCTCCGGTATTTCGTTATTACCCATGGGTAGAGGGGTCTTATCTGCCGGATGGATTGCAGCTTTTACACATTACCGACGATCCGGAGGAAAGTGCACGCGCTCCTGTTGGCGATAGTCTGATTGGCGAAGCAGTTTTGAGTTTAGAAGCTTTGGAAAAACTGGTGACGGCTCGTGCAAAACCTGCGACAGCACCTGTTAAGCAGTCTCATAATATGGCTCCGCACCCTGTGGCGGAAGTGGATCCGCATTGTGAGCAGATAACTGCATTGGAATTGTTTAAAGCTCTGCGCGAAGCGTCTCCGGAAAATACGATTTTGATGGAAGAATCCCCATCTAATCTTGCCGAGCTTCATACTGCATGGCCGATTGAACACCCAGATTCTTTCTATACGGCTGCGAGCGGTAGCTTAGGCTGGAATTTGCCGGCCAGTGTTGGTGTCGCGCTTGCAGAAAAAGAGAAGGCCAATCCACGCCCTGTTTTAGTCGCTATAGGGGATGGTTCATTCCAATATGCCATTCAAGGATTGTGGACAGCGGTTCAGCAGCAATTACCGATCCTGTTTGTGGTGCCGTGCAACGCCCAATATAGTATTTTGAAGGCCTTTGCCGTACTGGAAGAAACACCCAATGTTCCAGGTTTGGATATTCCGGGCTTGGACTTTGTATCGCTGGCCAAAGGTTATGGGGCAACGGGTGTGCATGCTGAAACATTGGAAGATGTGAAAGAAGAATGCCGCAAAGCTTTCAAGCGCAGCGGACCTACAGTCCTTTCGGTTCCAATCTCCCATACCGTGCCGCCATTGCTTTAGTAACACATATGACGGGCACTCAGGTGCCCGTTTTTTCTCAGCTGTAAATACAGACAATCATGCTAAGCTGTATTTGTTATGCTAAGACGGGAAAATATCATGGCTGATACAGAGTTTAAAATTGGTGATCAGGTCAAATGGAATTCGGAGGCCGGTTGGGTTCGTGGTGTGATTATTGGTGTTCACAGAGCTGAATTCAATTACAAAGGCTACACGCATCATGCTTCCGAAAAAGACCCGCAATATGAGATTAAAAGCTTAAAAACCGATCATATTGCTGTTCATAAAGCGACAGCCTTGCATCATGACGAATAAGCCATTTTTTACGATCGGTCATTCGACTTTGCCGATTGAAGAATTTATTGATCATTTGCGCGCACATGAAATAACACAGCTTATCGATGTGCGCAAAATTCCAAAATCAAGACATAATCCGCAATATGATCATGTAGCGCTCAGCCAGTCATTACAGGCGCATCAAATCGCTTATGAGCATATTGCTGCGCTTGGCGGGTTGCGCAGTAAACCGCGTGATGTTCCGGCAAGTGTGAATTCTTTTTGGACCAATATCAGTTTTCGCAATTACGCAGATTATGCAATGAGTGCAGAATTTCAGCAGGGATTGCAGCGACTACTGATGATCGGCCATGAAAAACAAACAGTTATTATGTGTGCTGAAGCTGTCTGGTGGCGCTGTCATCGGCGTATCATAAGTGATTATTTGATCGCTAATGGCGAAACGGTCTATCATATTATGAGCAATGGCCGTCTGGAATTGGCAAAACTGACAGAAGCTGCCGTGAAAGAGAAAGACGGGGCACTTTTATATAAGGCTAATTAGTCATTGAGGGGCGCAGAACCAGCTCTTTCACATTGGCTATTTTGATACTGCGCCCTGATATTAAAATTTTAATCAGTGAAGCACTTCTGCTATTTCATTTAATGCGGCTCTGACACGATTGATGGCACGCTGTGCGGCAGGCACGGCGTGTGGTTTGAGCGGTTTTTCGGCTTTTCGCAATTGTGTGAGCAGTGGTATAAAAGGCGTGGCGCGTGCGGGATCCTGGGCGTAGGGATCACGCTCTGCATAGCTCAATCTGAGCATTAATTGCGCAGCTTTTTTAGCTTTTTTATTGAAATTTGCATCATTTTCACGCGATAAAGTGGTTATTTTTGATGAAATTTCATCTAAAACTGCGACTATATCGCCAATATTGACGTTTTTTCCGAGGTTTTCGGTTCGTTTTTCGATCTCAAACTTCATTTTTTGGAAGAGCGAAAGCAGCTCAATCGGCAGGCGTTCAGCTTGTGCCAGTTGTAAAACGAGCAAGGCATAAAGCCGGACATCATTCAGTAAAATATCTTTATCCGCGATTTCCAAAGTATCATATTCGCTATGCCATGCAGGGTCGCCACCGCATCCGCCAACATCATACCAGCCACGGCGCGCACGCTCCTCTTTCGGGATCATGGAGGATGTGAGCATGCAGCCTGAAATGCCTAAATTATAGAAAGAATAATCACCAGCACGCCCTGGATGTGTGATTTCTGTTTCCTGATTGAATAAGGTGGCAACGCTTTGCTGAACCAGTTTACCAAGGGTCTCATTACTGCGGATGGAGGCATAGCTGGTTGCATCGCGGCAACCGGGGGAGTCGCAATTGACATGGGCAATACAGTGTTTTTCCAGCTCTATGCCAAAATAATCAGCATACCATGTACTGCCCGCATAACGTCCGGCGGAGTGGCCCGGCCACCAGCAAATGCGAACGCCGCGCTTTAATTTAAGATCAGGTTGGGATAAAAGTCGTGCAACTTCGAGCAGGATAGCATTGCCTGTCGCATTATCGCCAACGCCAACTTCCCATGAATCATAGTGTGAATGCAGCAAAACAAAGTCGTTGCTGCCATCTGTTCCGGCAATATCGAGGGTAATAACCGGCTGTTCAAACCAACCATGCAGGGCTTCCACATTCAGTGTGACATTTTCACTCAATGCAGCGCATTCAATCAGGCGTTGCCCTTCATCATAGCTCACAGCCACAGAAGCAATTTTGGGTAATTGATCGATTTCCAATTCTTCAGGAGAGCCCCAGATTACAGAATTGGTTCCCCAATGGGATCGGTCGCCAGGGTTGATCGCTATAACGCCGACCGCACCCCATCTTTGCAAAAGCTGGGTTCTGGCCGGATTGGAAAGCCCTTCTGTTAAAACAATATGCCCTTTGACAGCAGCGCGTGCATCTTCCTCATTTTTGAAAGCATTTTCAAAGAGTTGCGAAGGATCATCCGTATGAATTCGGCTTTTTTGCACCTTGGCTTTGAGGTGAATGAGCGGTGCTTTCAGCATGGAAACGCTTGGAGACAGGGCAGATGCTTTTGCCTTGATGGTCTCTTTTGAAGTCGTAATTTGAGCTGAAACGGGAATGCCAAGATAGAGCGAAGGCATAAAAATTTGCGGTGTGAGACCAAGTTTTCGCAAGTTTTCTGCGATCTGATTACCGCCTCTGACAACTTCGTCAGGCATGCAGCGATGCATTTCTGAAAACTTTAAAACCAGATCCCAGCCTGCATCATTTTTTGCATTTTGGATTACATATTCAGCCAAATTTTCCATTTCTATCTCCCTATAGAAAAAAACTCTTGTACCTTTGCTCAGAAAAATGCAAGAATTAAAACAGTGTTTTACTGAATAAAACGGGAGGTTTTATTGAAACTTAAATCTTTATTGGCAAGTGCTGCGGTATCCGCCCTGATCATGACCATGCCGGCTATGGCAGAAGAGCTGAAAATCGGTGTGAAAGCTGAGATCAGCGCAGCAGACCCGCATATTCTATTCGGTCCAAACCGTAATATTGGCGGGCAGGTTTTTGAACCTCTCTTTCATTCGGATGAAAAGCAGCGCCCAGTGCCTGCACTCGTGGAAAGTTATGAGACAGTTTCACCAACGGAATATGTCTTTAAACTCCGCCCTGATGTAAAATTTCATGATGGCAGTGTATTGACTGCGGAAGATGTGAAATATTCCATCGAGCGTGCGCGTGATCTGGATGCGCCGCGTACATTCCGCACCTATTTGTCAGGTGTTCAGGATGTTAATGTTGTTGATGATACAACATTCAGTGTCACGCTCAAATCACCTGATGCGGTTATCATCAATAACTTGTCCACTTTCGGTATCGTTAAAAAAGATGCGGTTGAGGGTGCAGGTGAAAATGATTTTAACGGCGGTAAAGCTGCAATTGGTACCGGCCCGTATAAATGGGTGAAATGGTCACCCGGTGACAGCGTTGTTTTGGAAGCATTCCCTGACTATTGGGGTGGTGCACCCGATTATGACAAGCTGACCTATAAGTTCATCAAGAACGACAGCACCAGAACCGCAGCACTTATCTCTGGCGATGTGAACATTATTGACGATGTTCCGCCTAATCTGATTAAGCGTCTGGAAGGCGAAAAGAATGTGCGCCTGTCTTCCGGCACATCCTATATGCTGAATTATCTCTCGCTGGATCAGCATCATGACCAGTCGCTGCATATCAAAGGCAATGACGGCCAGCCAATCGGCAATCCTTTGAAGGATGCCCGTGTTCGTCAGGCGATCTCTTTGCTGATCAATCGTGATCTGATTGCACAGCGCATTATGGATGGTCTGGCAACACCAGCCAATCAGATGATGCCGGAAGGTATGGATGGTTATGTCGAGGGTCTGGCCCCAGTGGCTTATGATCCGGTTCAGGCCAAAAAACTATTGGCTGAAGCTGGCTATCCGGAAGGTTTCCAGATGACGATCCATTGCACCAATGATCGTTATATGAATGATGCTAAAGTGTGTGAAGCACTTGGTCAGCTGCTGAGTGCCGGTGGTATTAAAACCGATGTCCAGACTTTGCCGGGTTCAATCTTCTTTGAGCGCGCCACAAGTGGCGGCCCGAATAAAGAACCTGAATTTGCCTTGTTCATGCTGGGCTTTGGCGCAGCCAACGGCGTGGCTGATGCTGCTTTCAACGCACTGGTGCAAACCTATGATAAGGCAGCCGGACGCGGTGCAAATAACCGTGGACGCTATTCAAATCCGGAAGTTGATCGTCTGGCACAGGCGGCAGCTGTCGAAATTGATCAGGAAAAACGCCAAGCACTGATTGCTGAAGGTACAAAACTGGTGATGGAAGATGTCGGTATTATTCCGGTGCATCACTTAAACGGTATCTGGGCTTCACAAACTGATTATGAAGTGACACCGCGGACCGATCTGTTTACGCGGGAAAGCAACGTGAAACACGTCACACAATAAGGTTTGCGCGTCTAAGGCTTAGTCCTGATCAAGCATCATGAAACGAGGCCGGTTTTTCTGCGGGAGGTAG
>CANQXU010000003.1 GCA_947627865.1 uncultured Paenochrobactrum sp.
CCTTAAGGTGTACAAGCAAACCAAGGCGACGGCCCGTGAGGTGCGCTAATAGCGGGAGCATAGCGTTATCAAGAAAACCAGACCCAACACCTGTAATGAATAGTTGGTTGATCTTTTCCGGGCTCAAAGGTTCTGCCGATACAGAAGGGCGTGCAGTGTCAGGGTAGCTTAGTTTGACGTTAGCAATGGGGTTTGGATAATTATAATTAGTCTGGCCTGAAGTAATAACTGTTTTGACAATGGCCACATAGCCTTGCACGAGTGTTTTATGTGCAAGTGGGAGCAGGCGCATATCTCGATTACTGGCAATGATCTCGCGTGGCGTTTTATTCGCGTCACGATCTTTCGCATTTGCAGGCCAGTATTTTATCAACTCAACATAGGCTTGCAGATCGGTACCGGTATAGGTGTCGACAGGGTGATCGCCGATCAAATCAATGAACAGGTCAATGCGAAACCGTGCAATATTGATATCTTTATTCGCTGTATTGGATTTGCTTTCACGCAAGGCCAGATATTCGGCGGCAAGATCGCTGAAAAGCGGTTTATCGGATGCAGGGCGCTGTACGGTCCGCCTGTCTTGTTTAAAGGCAGGGATTTTCTCTGAATTTTTTAGGGGTTTCGTTCCGGTAATTGGCGTGGTGGCTATCACAGGCTCTGCTGGAGTGGGCGCTATTTTTAAGTGGGGTTGTGATGGCGTAGGCTCTGTATTCAATGTTTCAGCCAAGCCTTCATCGATATCAATCATCTCTGGTTGCTGTAAGTCTTCCTGCCGCAGGCCAGCTGTTTCTTCCAACCACTTTTTTCCAAAAGTTGCTGCCATCAACCGTGCATTTTCTGCAATCAAGCTATTGTGCGGCTCATTCTTTTCTTTAGCTGTGACTTCTCGTTGTATAGAAAGCAGATTACGCATGAATTCCTGGCCCTTTTCCTCAAGAGGGGAGGGCACATATTTGGAATGTTTTATTTCGTAGGCGAGGGACTTAAACAAGGTCTTCATTTGCAGTGCTGTAAGTTCGCGCTGATCATATTCAAGATCGCCCTCTTCGCCCTCAAAGGACGTATTTTCTTGTTTGTCGTCCATACTACGCTCCCATGCTCGGCCAAACGCTCTGACAGTTGAGGCCAGTTCATCCGCTATTTCTCTCGCTTGTCGTAACGCGAGCGCCCCTAAGCTTATTCTGATGATGTCTGGTCCGGATGTCACCATAGATTTTGGCAGGCGCATTTGGAAGAGCAGTATGTTGCCGCTGCGAACGAGATAACGCCCGACAGAAAGATTTGAGCGCTTTACCGGTTGTGTCGATTCGGAATTACCATGCTGGCTGAGCGATACATTCGACTGTACATTCAACGATACATTTGGTGTTTTCATCTGGTCAAAGCCCTGTCAGTTGGGCAAAAAGATCAGAAAATTACTATTGATATCAAAGGCTTGAAATAAAAGTGGGGGAGAGTGAAAAATCACTGGCGGAGAGAGAGGGATTCGAACCCTCGAGACGGTTCCCCGCCTACACACTTTCCAGGCGTGCGCCTTCGACCACTCGGCCACCTCTCCGCATTAGCAATGATAGAAATATCGCTAAAAATCAGCTTATATCTTTGATATGGTTTAACGCCAAATCAACTGATCTGGTGCGCAATATAGCCAGAATGCATTTCTGATCAATAGCTATTTTCTAAAAACATCAATTAACTTGTGATTAAAGGAGGGTTTATTGGAAAAAAGAAAAGCCCTTGAGCTATCTGATTGTAATAATGTATTTAATTTATGCATATTGGGTCGGTTATAAAGTAAAAAAATATAAGATTAATTCAGTTTGTTCCATTTCTGATAATTAAAATATGAGTTTTACATGATAGGGTTTATTTTTCGATGTGCGGCTGCCATAATTTTAATGATCGCTGTCATTTATGGTGTGGTTGATAGTGCTATTTCTGTTGGTTCGTCTGCATGGCAATTTACAAGTTTTTCTGATGCTTGGGAGGAGATATTACCCGTTTTCCAGCATGAAAATCTTGCAGCACAAGCAATAGTTGACAATGGCGCAGGTAAAAACGCGATTGAGTCAATCTTGTGGGATAGGGTATCTTCATTGCCAGTTTGGAGTGTGCTGCTAGCGATATCATTTTTATTATACGCGATAGGCTATAAGACGCAAAAGCAGCAGGAAGCAGTTTAAAAAATGTGCGAACACCTTATATAAATATAAATTGCATTTTAAACTGTCAGGCGAGGGTCATGGGTATGTTTGAAGATTATCGTAGAAAAATGCAGATGCCTTCTGCTGAGCAAGCACTTGTCGGGCGTAATAAGCCTCTTGAAACAGCGCGGCAGCATTATGTTAGCGGACGATCCATTCATGCACCATGGCTCGCAGGACACAAACAAATATTGTTAGGAATGGGCTGTTTTTGGGGTGCCGAGCGTTTGATGTGGCAGGTCAATGGTGTCTACACGACTGCTGTAGGCTACACTGGCGGGTTTACCCCCAATCCCACCTATGAAGAGACTTGTACCGGTTTGACTGGGCATAATGAAGTCGTTTTGGTCGATTATGATCCGGCTGTCATTACGCTTGAGGAGCTGCTTAGTATATTTTGGGAGGCCCATGATCCAACCCAAGGCATGCGCCAAGGGAATGATATCGGTACCACATACCGCTCTGGTATTTATGTATATTCCCCAGAAGACCGGATTGTTGCGGAAAAAAGCCGTGATCTTTATCAAAGTGCAATGACGCAAAACGGTCTTGGTAAAATTACAACCGAGATTTTACCTGCATCTGATTTTTATTATGCTGAAGAATATCACCAGCAATATTTAGCGAAGAATCCAAATGGCTATTGCGGCCTAAAAGGGACAGGTGTTTCTTGTCCGATTGCAACTGTATAAATGGCGATTAGCCATTATGGTTGGCGCTAGAGTGATTTGTCGCTGATTATATGACTAACAATCACCAATGCGGCGGCTTGGTGATTGGGATGTCCGGTGCTGCTTGTTCTTCAAGAGAAACAAAACGCTTTGTGAGGACGCTTACCCGATGGTTAAGCTCATCAATTTGTTTCCATTGCTGAGACAGTTGGTCTGAAAGCTCTTCGATTACTTTTTCCTGCTCAACGACACGAATTTCGAGTTCAGTCAGGCGGTTGGCAGTCGTGTCCATTGCAAAGAATATCCGTTGCTTTTCAGGCTTAAAGGGGCCGAATTTCAGGTAGTGAAAAAACAGGGGGTGCCCCCTGTTCGATTTGATTTATTTGGTGCCGTACATGCGGTCGCCGGCGTCGCCAAGACCTGGAACAATATAACCATTTTCATCTAAATGATCATCAATTGCAGCTGTGTAAACAGGGACATCCGGATGTGCCTCTGTGAAACGCTTGATGCCTTCAGGTGCAGCCAGCAGGCAGAGGAAGCGGATATTCGTTGCACCACGTCTTTTCAGCATGTTTATTGCTTCAATTGCTGAGTTGGCTGTTGCAAGCATAGGATCGACAACGATTATCAAACGATTGACAATGTCTTCAGGCGCTTTGAAGTAATATTCGACAGGCATCAAAGTTTCGTGATCACGATAAAGGCCGATATGGGCGACACGTGCTGCCGGAACCAGATCAAGCATACCTTCAAGTAAGCCATTGCCAGCACGCAGGATTGACGCAAAAACAAGCTTCTTGCCTTCAAGAACAGGTGAAGACATTTTCATGATTGGTGTTTCAATCTCGGTCGTTGTCATCTCGAGATCACGCGTTACTTCATAGCACAGCAGGGTAGAGGTTTCTCTTAGCAAACGACGGAAACCGGCTGTTGAGGTCTCGCGTTTACGCATTATTGTGAGCTTGTGCTGGACAAGCGGGTGGGTGACAACTGTTACGCCCATGATCGGTTCCGCTACTTTTCATTGTTAAATTTGTGGACATAGTAGCGTCAGCCATTGCTGTTGGGAACAGTTAAAGGCCGCGCTCTTCAAATTAAAGTCTGTTTTGCTGTTTTTAACTGATTAAGCAAGTGCTTTAACAAAAAGTCTGGCATCAAGCAGTTGTTAATTTATATCAAATGGTGCAAGCCCTAAATGCTTTTGATATAAGAGATTGAAGCGAACGCAACGGACAGGACGAGCTATGAGCCATAATATCGGCAATTCAGATCGGGTAGGAGCCCATGGCGGCATGGAGAAATCTTTCGGATTTCAAAATGTGGCCGAAGAGCGGAAGCAAGAGCTTGTAAATGAGGTTTTTCATAAAGTTGCCAAACGGTATGACTTGATGAATGACCTTATGTCCGGTGGTCTCCATCGGGTATGGAAAGATGCGATGATTGCATGGCTGGCGCCTTCCAAGCGCGCTGGATGGCGCTCGCTGGATGTTGCTGGCGGAACTGGTGATATCGCTTTTCGCATAGTCAATGCTTCAGGCAAAAAAGCTCATGTAACTGTATTGGATATCAACGGCTCCATGCTGGGTGTTGGTCAAGAGCGCGCCGTTAAAAAAGGCTTGTCTGAATGTCTTGAATTTGTCGAGGCAAATGCTGAAGAGTTGCCTTTTGATGATAATAGTTTTGATGCATATACAATAGCATTCGGCATCAGAAATGTGCCGCATATAGATAAGGCACTTTCTGAAGCTTACCGTGTATTAAAACCGGGCGGACGTTTTATGTGTCTTGAGTTTTCAGAAGTCGAGATGCCTGTTTTGGACAAGATCTATGATCAGTGGTCATTCCATGCGATACCGCAAATTGGCAAAATGATTACTGGTGATAAGGAATCTTACAGCTATCTGGTCGAATCAATCCGCAAATTTCCAAAACAAAAAGATTTTGCGGAAATGATTGAAAAGGCCGGTTTTGAACATGTGAGCTGGCGTGACTTTACGGGCGGTATTGCTGCATTGCATTCTGGCTGGAAGATCTGAGTTTGATGATGGCGAATATTCTTGCGGGTTTTCGGCTGATGCGCGCTGGCTGGATTATGACCAGAGAAGGCGTTTTGGGTGCGCTGCCAGTTGAGGATTTAAGCGGCGCGGCTGCTTTCGGTCAGAAAGTTGCAAAATTGCTTGCGCGCCGTCGTGCAAAGGATGCACCACGCTCTGAGCGCATCTCACGGGCAATGAATAAACTTGGCCCTTCCTATGTCAAACTCGGGCAATTTCTTGCTACCCGTCCCGATCTTGTCGGCCGTCAAATGGCGGATGATTTGTCTTTATTGCAAGATCAGCTTGATTTTTTCCCGCAGGATCAAGCAATAAAAACGATTGAAGGATCGCTTGGGCGCAGTATCTCAGATTTGTATGTGGAGTTTGATCTGCCGATTGCAGCAGCCTCAATGGCGCAGGTTCATCCGGCTACAGTGAGAAGTCATGGTAAGCAAGCCAAGGTTGCTGTGAAGGTGATCCGGCCGGGTGTACGTAAAAGATTTAATAGTGATCTGCAAAGTTTTTATATGGTTGCGCGTAGCCAAGAGCGGTTCATACCTGCTGCGCGTCGGTTGCGACCTGTCAAAATTGTCGAATTACTCGCCCAGACCACGCGCATTGAAATGGATTTGCGGCTGGAAGCTGCTGCGCTGTCTGAAATTGCCGAGAATATCAAGGATGATGCTGGCTTTCGCGTGCCTGCAGTCGACTGGGAGCGCACAGGCCGCGATGTCCTGACGATGGAGTGGATTGACGGCATTAAAATGTCGGATGTCGCTGGTCTTGAAAATGCCGGATTTGATCTGAAAAAACTCGCAAATACGCTTATTCAATCCTTTTTGCGACATACGTTGCGCGATGGTTTTTTCCATGCCGATATGCATCAGGGCAATTTATTTGTCGATCAGCAAGGTGTCATAGTCGCGGTTGATTTTGGCATCACCGGACGACTGAGTAAAAAGCGCCGTCGCTTCTTGGCTGAAATTCTTTATGGTTTCATTACGCGTGATTATCAGCGTGTAGCAGATGTTCATTTTGAAGCCGGATATGTACCCCATCATCATGATAGAGCGAGCTTTGCGCAGGCAATCCGCGCTATTGGTGAGCCAATTCATGGTCAGCCTGCTGAAACCATCTCGATGGGCAAGTTATTGACATTGTTGTTTGAGGTTACCGAGCTTTTTGACATGGAAACGCGGCCAGAGTTGCTCATGCTTCAAAAAACTATGGTCGTGGTGGAAGGCGTTGCGAGAAATTTAGATCCGCATTTCAATATGTGGAAAGCTGCAGAGCCGGTTGTGAGCGGCTGGATCCGCAAGAATCTGGGGCCGCAAGGTATTGCTGTTGACGCGAAAGAGAGCGTCTATGCCTTGCTCCACTTTATGCGAGAAACGCCACTTATGGTCGAACGTTTAGAGCGCATGTCATATGCTGCTGATGAAATGGCAGAAAAGGGTCTGAGGTTTGATAAGCAAAGCTCTGAGGAAATCGGCAGATCAGAGGCTTACCACAATCGTTGGAGCAGGCGCGCACTCGTGGTCATTGCGGTTGCCTTGGCTATTATTGCTTATAAATTAGTCACTCTTTAGCAGTTTTCCTCTCAGGAAATGCTGAGATTTATGTATAAAATTTGTAATTTGCGTCGTGCCAGCGGCTAAAACTGTAACTCTGAACTATATTTCATTGTTGCAATAGTTAAAGATAGGGCGGCGTGCGATATATTGCAGATAACCTGATTGTAACTTTTATTTGTGAAGCTTGGTGATGACTGTAGCGCTTGAAAAGACATTAGCCGACAAAAAGATTCTGCTCATTATTAGCGGTGGTATCGCTGCTTATAAAACGCCGGATCTTATTCGCAGATTGCGTGAAAGAGGGGCAATAGTCCAGCCTGTTATGACACCAAGCGCGCAAGAATTTGTAACTGCGCTGACTGTAGGTGCTGTGGCAGCCAAACCTGTCTATACAGATCTATTCTCGCGTGAAGATGAGCAGGATGTTGGGCATATCCGGCTGGCGCGCGAAGCTGATCTTATTGTGGTGGCGCCAGCAACTGCGGATTTAATGGCTAAACTAGCTCAAGGCTTCGCCAATGATTTGGCAAGTGCTATATTGTTAGCACGCAAAGTTCCGTTGTTGATTGCGCCTGCAATGAACCCGGCGATGTGGGCCAATCCTGCCACACAACGCAATATTGTATTGTTGAAGCAAGATGGGGTTCAATTTGTAGGTCCGGAAATTGGTGAAATGGCTGAAAGCGGCGAAAGCGGGCTTGGGCGCATGAGCGAGCCACTTTCTATCGTTGCAGCGATTGAAGCTGCTTTAGTGCCTGAAAATCTACCATTGGCAGGTAAGCGCATCATCATGACATCTGGGCCGACCCATGAGCCGATTGATCCGGTACGCTATATTGCTAATCGCTCATCCGGCAAGCAAGGCCATGCAATCGCGCAAGCATTGGCAAAGCTTGGTGCTGATGTGCAGTTGGTATCAGGCCCTGTTACAATACCGAACCCTGTGGGTGTGCATGTTACGCATGTGGAGACTGCGCGCGAGATGTTGCAGGCAGTTGAAGCCAAACTTCCGGCAGATGCTGCCGTGATGGTGGCTGCAGTTGCAGATTGGCGCACAGCGAATGCTTCCGATCAAAAAATAAAGAAAAATCCGGATGAAGCCGCGCCCACTTTAAGTATGACCGAAAATCCAGATATTTTAGCTACTATAGGACATCATCATCAGCGTCCTCAATTGGTGGTTGGTTTTGCAGCTGAGACGAATGATCTTCTTGTCAATGCTGAGCGAAAGCTCATCAAAAAAGGTGCGGATATCATTGTTGCCAATGATGTTTCTGATGTTGAAAATATCGGAAGTGTCATGGGAGGCGATCATAATATCGTGCATATTGTCTCTCATGAAGGCATTGAGGAATGGCCGGAAATGAGTAAGGAGCAGGTCGCAGGCAGATTAAGTCTTTTGATTACTGAAAAACTTACAAAATAGTTTTCGATGGGCTCTATGCAGCAAAAATATTTTCAGATTTTTTATGATAGGGTTATATTGGCCCATAAACATTATAATAAAGCCATTGTTACACACTGAATTATCAAAGGGTTTTGATGGTTTTGAGTATAGTGGTGGTACATGTGAGCCATGATTTTTGAGTGCAACTAGTTGCTAGGTTTATTGAAGTGTTAATTCTCGTATTATATCGAAATTTTATTGATTAAATAAATATTATTCTCTTATTTTCGACAATTATTAAGTATTGAATCTATGGTTTCTCTTTATAGAAAATAATTTTCCATAGGTTCAAAATGTCTTTTACCAATTTATTTAATTTTGAAAAATTTTTATCACCGTATCTCGTCACCATTATTTATTGGCTCGGCGTCGTGATTGCGGCTTATCTTGCCATGAGAATAGGTGTGCAGAAGGATAGTTCCGTCTATGAAATAATTCTGGCGGGTGGTGTTTTCGTTTCAGGGCTTATTATATGGCGTGTTTTTTGCGAAGCGCTTGTTCTTGCTTTCAAAATATTTGACCGTCTTACTGAAATACGAGACCGTTTGCCCAATGAATAAAGTAGCGCTTATTTATGGTGGCAATAAAATGCATTGAAAATAGTAAAGCGGCGATAAAAACTTGCCGCTTTTACTGTTATGTCACGATTGAGACTGATCATAGTTTCTGTTCGGCGTTTGTATTTGCTGTGCATTCTGCTTTTCAGCCAGTAAAAAACCCACATAGCTTGCTATTAAGCACAAAGTTACTGACAAAACTATATTGAGTAAAGCACGTGCAGCCGCGCCTTGTTTTAACAATTCTAAGTTCTGAAAACTAAATGACGAAAATGTTGTAAAGCCACCACAAACGCCAACCATAAAGGCCAAACGCCAAGTCTCGGATAATGGCCATCTACCATTTGATAAAGTCAAACAGGCAAAATATACAATCAAAAAAGAGCCAAGCACATTCACTCCAATGGTGCTCCATGGAAGAAAGCGGCTTAGTGGGGCTAATGCGATGCTTATCCAATAGCGTGCGACAGAGCCAATTGCGCCACCCGCCGCGATCAAAATTGTTTCTTTCATAACGTAATAGCTTTGCTAAAAAATGTTCATTGCAATTCACTACTTCCTAGAAGTCTGTCAGGCTTTTAACAAGAGAATTGATCTTCTGCGCGGTTTACTTGTATATAATAATGCCGGATGTTTATTAGTACTTATTAAACAATCCCGGGCGCAATCTGCGTTTTGTAAAACACGAACATGAATTATGAGGCTCTGTTGTCCCAGCCGGCTCCAAAAGGTCTTTCGAAAAGACTTCTGAAAGTTATTCAGAACCGTCCAGCTTTTCGGCCAATACTGAAAGATGCCGGCAATGGCGATACTGTTATTGCCTCTTATAATGTTCATAAATGCATTGGTGTTGATAAGGTTTTTGATCCGGATCGAATTGCTGAAGTCATCTCTGAAGTTGATGCGGATGTGATTGCAATTCAGGAAGCGGATAAAAGATTTGGCGAGCGCAGCGGACTCCTGAATCTCAACGAAATTGAGCGTAATAGTGGTTTATTTCCTATACCTATTACAGCTATTTCACCTGATGGTCATGGTTGGCATGGGAATTTGTTGCTTTTTCGTCAAGGACTTATTCGTGATGTTCGCCAAATTGATCTGCCGGGCGTTGAGCCTAGAGGTGCTGTTATTGCTGATCTGGAATTTGCGGGGGGGCCGCTGCGTATTGTTGCAGCCCATTTAGGCCTTTTGAAACGCTCGCGTGAGCAGCAGGCGGAAGCACTGCTTAAGGCGTTGGAAAATGAAGACAATTTGCCAACGCTTATTATCGGCGACCTCAATGAGTGGCGGATGGGCAAAAGGTCATCACTTGCACCTCTCTTACCCCTTTTTAATCCATCATCGGGTGTTGTGCCAAGTTTTCCGTCACGTTTTCCGGTCTTTGCCCTTGATCGGATTATGGGCGCTCCACATGATCTGATAAAGCAAGTTGAAGTTCATGACAGCCCGTTGGCACGCGTGGCATCGGATCATTTGCCCATTAAGGCGCATATTGATCTGCGCCTCATTAATGAACGGCTTAACCCGCATCTACTTAAAGATACGGGGAACCAAGCCAAATAATCCTATCAACCAGACGTTTTAAAAATGGTCTCGTCTGAAGTTCATGCAAATACACTTGAGAACTGATTGCCAGAACACCACGGATGCGTTGCTCAATTTCTGCCGCAAAGTCTTTGTCCAGAACCTCCATATCCACTTCAAAGTTTAATCGGAGTGAACGTGGGTCGAGATTGGATGACCCTACATATGACCATGTTCCGTCAATTGTCATGAGTTTTGAATGGTTGAACGCACCACCAGCACGCCATATCCGGCAGTTGAATTTCAGTAACTGATCGAACTGGGCGCGCATAGCGCGGTCAACCAATTTCAAATTATTATGTCCCGGAATTACTATGTCCACTGCAACACCACGGCGTGCAGCGGTCACGAGTGCGCTGATGAATTCTCTGTCTGGTAATAAATACGGGGACATAATCAGAATATGGCTTTCAGCCACAGAAAATGCACCAACCATCATACGATGATTGGTTTCGATATTTTTATCGGGGCCAGAGCCAACAACTCTAATTAAGGTTGGCTCACCAGGGGGAATTAACGGCGACCCTATCTCCCAAGCTGGGCCAGTCAGCAATTCACCGGATGTAAATAACCAATCCTCGGATGAAAGGTGGAATAAATCAGCAACCGCAGGACCCTTCACACAAAAATGAGTGTCGCGCGATACATGATCGCCAGCATATTCTGTCATGAATGAAGCACGAATATTCATGCCGCCAGTGAAAGCAGTTTCACCATCAATAATTAAAATTTTGCGGTGGGTACGCAAATTAGCATAAGGCAGCTTTAAGCCGATGATGATGTTGCCATTAAAAACATCAACCGGAACGCCTTTTTTCTCCAATAGGCCTTTGATGCTTGGGTGTGAATATCGTGCACCAACTGCATCAACAAGAACGCGCACTTCAACACCGCGCGCTACGGCTTGGGAGAGGGCGTCTGCAAAGCGTTCGCCAATGGCGTCATGGTCAAAAATATAAGTTTCTAACAGAATGCTTCTTTTGGCATTTTCGATCGCTGCCAACATTGCCGGATAGGCTTTGTCACCGCTGAGGAGCATTTCGATGTTATTGCTGCTGGTGAAGTCATAGCGGCTCACAACATCGCCCAATTTCTTCATGGCAGCAAAGTTTTTACCAAATTTTTCAGCTACTGCTTCATGAGTCGTATCAAATTTTGACAAGTGATATAGGCTGATATTTGCATCACGATCACGTTGATCGGAAAGCGTATTCCGTCTGATGCGGTTTACACCAGCGATTGCATAAACGAGTGCACCAATAATGGGTGACAGGATAATGACGCCGACCCAGCCAAGCGCGGTGCGTACCTCATCCTTGGTCATTGTTGCGTGAATAGCAGCAACAGAACCCAAAATTATAGAAATCAGTGCTAATATGTGGGGCCAATACTCAGCCAGAATATCAAACATGTAATTTTAACTATTCATAGAGTTAACAGGATCAGTAAATCTCCATAACAAAATTATAGTATTAAGCATACTGTAAACTAATTCTTTACTTCCCTATAAAAACACTGAAAATCATATATAATTTGCCTATCCGATTAAAACTTTCGAAAGATCACTAGGATGAGTAACACTATCAATAATCGCAGTATGCTTTCTGCGGCTTCTCAACTGACCCATAAATGGGGCTGGTTCGTAGCACTCGGCATTGTTTTAATTATCTTGGGCGGTATCGCCTTTGGTAATTTGCTTATGGCAACAGTAGTCACTGTTTACTATATCGGTATTTTGATGTTGGTTGCAGGTATTATTGAAATCATTCACGCATTTAGCGTTAAGGGCTGGAAAGGTTTTACCTTCTGGTTTTTGAGTGGTCTGCTTTATGCAGCGGCTGGTATTATCGCTTTCATTAACCCGGTACTGACTGCAGGTGTTTTGACCATTCTTCTGGCCGCTGCGTTGATTGCTGCCGGTTTCTTCCGTATATGGATGGGCTTTCATTCAAAGCCAACATCAGGTTGGGGCTGGGTTGTAACAGCTGGTGTGATCACAGCACTTGCCGGTCTTATTATTGCAATGCAGTGGCCTGTGAATAGCCTCTTTATCCTTGGTATGTTCTTATCCATTGACCTGATATTTCAGGGATGGACATTTATCGCTTTTGGCTTTGGTCTAAAGAGTGCACGCAAATAAGTGTCTGAAGAAAGATAAGCATAATAAAGCGGCGCTTGGCGCCGCTTTTTTCATTTCATCTCGACCTTTTCCTCATCACCTGCTACAGGCAGTTTAATATTTTCATTTATCTGACCTGCATTTGTCAGCCTGCCACATCTAAACGAGATATTTATGCCTATAGCAGAACATCCGGTTTCAAAACGCCGCACATTTGCAATTATTGCCCACCCTGACGCTGGTAAAACAACACTTACTGAAAAGCTTTTGCTCTTTGGTGGTGCCATTCAGCTCGCTGGTGAAGTGAAAGCTAAAAAAGATAAAGCTCAAACCCGCTCAGACTGGATGAATATCGAACGTGACCGCGGTATTTCGGTTGTCACATCTGTCATGACATTTGAGTACAAAGATTGCATCTTCAATCTGCTTGATACACCAGGTCATGAAGATTTTGCTGATGACACTTACCGCACGCTGACAGCTGTTGATGCTGCTGTTATGGTTATTGATGCTGCCAGAGGTATTGAGCCGCGTACTCTCAAATTATTTGAAGTATGTCGCATGCGTGATATTCCTATTGTTACTTTCGTCAATAAAATGGACCGTGAAATTCGCGATACATTTGAAGTTTTGGATGAAATTGAGGAAAAGCTGGCACTTGATACCGCGCCCGTGACATGGCCAATTGGCGCCGGAAAAAGTTTTGCCGGAACATATGATCTGCATAATAATACGATTCGCAGACATGATGATGAAGAACAGCCAACGCCCGTATCCGGATTAGCAGAAGCCTCTTTTTTGCTGCCAGAAAATGAGCGTCAGGCATGGCTTGAAAATGCAGAGCTCGCGCAAGGGATTTGTCGTCAGTTTGATCTGCAGGCGTTCCGAGAAGGTCACCTCACTCCGGTTTATTTTGGCTCTGCACTTAAAAATTATGGTGTTCGTGATCTGATTGATGCTTTTTGTGATTACGGACCGTCACCGCGTAATCAACATGCAGATACACGAGAAGTGGTCGCCACAGAAGAAAAGATGACTGGTTTCGTCTTTAAAATTCAGGCGAATATGGATCCGAACCATCGTGACCGTATTGCATTTTTGCGTGTTTGCTCAGGTACATTATCGCGCGGTATGAAAGCCAAGCTCGTACGTACCGGTAAATCTATGAGCCTTTCCGCTCCGCAGTTTTTCTTTGCCCGTTCGCGTCAGATTGCTGATGAAGCCTATGCTGGAGATGTTGTTGGTATTCCTAACCACGGAACATTGCGTATTGGTGATACTCTGACCGAGGGCGAAGAGCTGCTCTTCCGTGGAGTGCCCAATTTTGCGCCAGAAATACTGCGTCGCGTTCGTCTTGATGATGCAATGAAAGCGAAGAAATTACGCGAAGCACTACAGCAAATGGCTGAGGAAGGCGTTGTTCAGTTGTTTGTTCCAGATGATGGCTCACCGTCTATTGTGGGGGTTGTCGGTGCCTTGCAAATAGACGTTTTGACTGAGCGTCTTAAAATTGAGTATTCATTGCCTGTCGGTTTCGAGATGTCGCGTTTTTCAATTTGTCGTTGGGTTTCTGCCGACAAACCGGAAGAGCTGCAGCGCTTTATTGATGCGCATCGCTCGGACATGGCACATGATCTGGATAATGATCCGGTTTTCATGGCGCAAAACAGCTTCTCCTTAAATTATGAAGCTGAACGCTGGAAAGATATCCGCTTTGCTGAAATCAAGGACTATCAGGTCCGTAAATAATTAAATCCTATCTTGGAAATCTGGGGGCTGGCTCTTATTAAGAGGCCTCCAGATTAACGCATGCACAGTGCTGCCATTTGGTATATAATTTTTAGTGCAGCGCTCTTGGCTAAAAATGGCGATAGATAGCTTGTCGCAATGATTCATTCTCTGCCAATTCGTTCTCAAAGCGTGTTATTTGTGAAGATCAGCTCGATATAGCGAGCTTGTAAATAACGATCATAGCTCAAGTTTTAAACTTCCCTCATAAAGTTCTAATTATATTGGGAGTTTTTTATAAAAAACGATCCTTTGCAGTGAATAACGACTTGAAAGGATTGACGACTTCGCTTTATTGACATATTAGATGCTCACAAGTTGCCCAGGTGGCGGAATTGGTAGACGCACCAGCTTCAGGTGCTGGCGCTCGCAAGGGCGTGGAGGTTCGAGTCCTCTTCTGGGCACCATTCCTAAGTCTTCAGACCACTACCAAGGTCGAGAGCGTATCAAAGCCCGCGCAAGCGGGTTTTTTGTTGCCTTATTTTGGCTTTCAATCTTCTGCATTCATAGTGAGCCAACAGAATTATAATTAAGTTCGTAATGTTGGCAGGGAAAGTGTGATCATCTGCTAAGTTTTCACTATAAATTGCAAAACAGCGCAGATAATACCATTATATCTGCGCTGCTTTTCTAATTAAGCATCCAAAATTTTCTTGGAAGCAATAGTCGAATCAGCATTCAGTTCATAGATAATCGGAATGCCTGTATTCAGCTCTTGTTTAAGAATTTCTTCACTCGTCAGACCTTCAAGTGCCATGATCAAAGCGCGTAAAGAGTTGCCGTGTGCTGCAACTAATGTGGTTTCACCACGCAATACATGCGGCTGAATTGTGTGCAAATAATATGGCCAGACGCGTGCACCTGTATCTTTCAAACTTTCGCCACCCGGAGGAGGGACATCATAGGAGCGACGCCAAATGTGGACCTGTTCTTCGCCCCATTTCTCACGCGCGTCATCCTTATTCAAGCCAGCAAGATCACCATAATCACGCTCATTTAGGGCAAGATCACGGGTGGTTTGCAAATTTGGCTGGCCTAATTCGTCAAGAATATGCTGGCATGTGATCTGCGCTCTGCTTAACTGCGATGTAAAAGCAATATCAAACTGCAAGCCTTCAGCTTTCAATCGCTGACCTGCGGCTTTGGCTTCAGCATGTCCTTGTTCAGTCAAGGCAGGATCACGCCATCCGGTGAAGAGATTCTTAAGATTCCATTCGCTCTGTCCATGGCGGACAAGAACCAGTTTACGAGACATAGACAGTTGCTCCTCACAAAAGAAAATAGTGTCTGGAAGTGATCAGTCGTTCAAACCAAGCACATCTAACATTGAATATAGGCCTGGTTTTTTACCATATCCCCATCGAGCCGCCTTAAGGGCACCACGGGAAAAAATATTGCGATCATCGGCTTGATGCGTGAGGGTGATGCGCTCGCCTTCACCAGCAAAAATAACTGAATGCTCACCGACTACTGAGCCACCTCGCAGCGAAGCAAAGCCGATCGCGCCAGTTTGACGTGCACCGGTAATGCCATCTCTGCCACGTTCTGAATTGCTTTCAAGATCAATATTACGACCAGCAGCAGCAGCTTCGCCCAATAGCAAAGCAGTGCCGGAAGGGGCATCGACTTTATGTTTATGATGCATCTCGACAATTTCAATGTCGAAATCCTCTGCAGCCAAAGCTTCGGCTGCTTTTTTAACAAGGCCGGATAGTAAATTAACACCAAGACTCATATTGCCGGATTTGATAATGATGGCTCTGTCAGTGAATGGAATAATTTCTGCTTCTTGTTCGGTGCTAAAACCAGTGGTGCCGATCACATGAACAATGCCTGCCTGAGCACTCCATTCTAGATGGTTCAAAGTTGCTTCCGGTGTGGTGAAGTCCAACAAGCAGTCGGCTAATTTAAGGGTCTCGCTGATATTGTCCGAGATAAGAATACCCGATTGCTTGATGCCAGCTAATTCACTGGCATCTTGGCCGATCATTGGCGATCCGCTTCTATCCAAAGCCCCGCTAAGGCGGACACCATCCGTCTCATTAATAAGACGAATAAGCGATTGCCCCATACGGCCACTTGCCCCAGCGACTACTATGTTTAAGTTGCTTGTATTCTTGGGACTCATGGTTCATTTCCTTGTAAATCTTCAAGCAGGGCTATGTCATGCTGATCGCCCTGTCTGCCACTTTGTAGCTCGTAGAAGCGGGAATAAATTCCGTTTTGGATCATAATCAGATCCTCATGGCGACCTTCTTCGACAATACGCCCAGCTTCCATTACAATAATATTATCCGCGTCAATGACAGTCGAGAGACGATGGGCAATCACCAAGGTTGTGCGATCGCGCATCACATATTCAAGCGCTTCCTGTACCTTCTTTTCAGATTCATTGTCGAGTGCGGAAGTAGCTTCATCTAGTAATAAAATTGGTGCATTGCGTATGATCGCACGTGCAATAGATAAGCGCTGCCTCTGGCCGCCGGAAAGGGATGCACCATTCTCACCAATAGGTGTGTCGTAACCTTGAGGAAGTTTGACAATAAATTCGTGCGCATGGGCTAGTTTTGAGGCCTGAATTATCTCATCCTGAGTAGCATCAGGTCGACCATAGCGAATATTATCGCCGACTGAACCCTCAAATAGATATGGCTGCTGGGAAACATAGGCTATGGAATGCCGCAATGAATCCTTGGTGACATCCGAGATATTTTGTCCGTCGATGGTAATAGTGCCGCTGGTCAGATCATAAAAACGCTGAACCAATCCGATCAGTGTGGATTTTCCTGCACCAGAAGCGCCGACGATTGCAGTGATTTTTCCAGCCGTTGCTTGAAAGGAAATATTGGCTAGCACTGGCTGTTCTGGCTGATAGGAAAAGCAGACATTATCAAAAGTAATATCACCGTTTTTAGGATTCAGTGTCACAGCGCCGTCTTTATCAGCTTGTTGGGGCGGGATGTCCAATATCTCATAGATCATGCGCGCATTGACAAGTGAGCGCTCCAAACCAACCTGCAAGCGAGCCAAACGACGCGCTGGTTCATAAGCCATCAGGAGTGCAGTAATAAATGCAAACATGGCGCCTGGTGGTTGTTGGTTTGCTATTGCTGCATGTCCGCCATAGGCAATAACGCCAGCAATAGCGAAGCCAGCGACTATTTCTGAAATGGGGGTGGTTCGCTCCGAGACCCGTGCTATTTTGTTGCTACGAGCCTCTGACTGTTCAATGAGAGCCGAGATTTTCTGGCTCATCAAATTTTCCATTGTGAAGGCTTTAACAATGGTGATGCCTTGCAGGGTTTCTTGCATGGCACCCAACAAATGCGAGTTTAGGTTAACCAAATCACGTGTGACCGTACGAATACGACGTGAAATATAAGCGACAGCTAATACTATTGGCGGACCGATAAGAAATACGACCAGTGATAGTATCGGCTCCATATAAAACATCATAGCTATCAGCCCGATGAGTGATATGGCATCGCGTGCAATAGAGGAGATGGTCATATTGAGCAGATCACGTATACCAGTTACGTTCTGATTGATCTGTGCAGCCAATTGCCCTGAGCGTTTGTCAGCGTAAAAATCCATGCCAAGGCGCATAAGCTGGTCAAAAATACGTTTTTGATAGCGTGCAACGAGATTGTTACCAATTTTAGCCAGTTCAACTGCTTGTACATAGCTGGAAACACCGCGGAGCAGAAACATAAAGAATATGGCACCGCTGATGAGACCTATTAGGGACGTATTTTGTTCAACAAAAATTTTGTCGATCATAGGCTTCATTAAATAAACGAGGCCAGCACTTGTACCTGCTGACACCAATGAAGCTAAAATCGCGATCGCATAGGCGACTTTATATTCTTTGATGTTTTCGGAAATCATGCGCCGAATTAAACTGGTCGCTTCTTTCGGCTGAAAAAGCTTCTTTTTCTTTTTAAACAGGCTCACTATTTAATCGCTCGCTTATATTGTTTCTATCGCGGTCAGCGCAGTGGAATAGTCGAATATATACCAGCTTCTGACAAAAATGGCTCTTTGATATTCGTACCAGATGTTTCAAACTTTGTGTGTGACTTCTAAGAATAGACCGCTTATGGGCTTTCTATAAACATATCTGTGTGTTTTTACCATGACTGATTAAGGTCAGCCAATTACCATCGCGGTTTTGCCGACCATGAGCGATTGCTCAGATCCAGCTGAAATGATGCGGTTTGGCAGGCAAAAGCTGAAAGCCCTTCTAAGGCGGCTAACGGGTTGACTACGACATAAGTCGAAATTTCCTTTAAGATATCGCCGTGCGGTGCTTTGTTTTCAAAGGCTTTACGAAAATGCCCGCTGGTAAGTGCTGGAAGGATTTTTTGCGCAATGCCACCACCAATATAGACACCACCGCGTGCTAAAAACAAAAGTGCAAGATCACCAGCCATCCGGCCGAGATAAGTTGCAAATAGCATCAAAGCTTCTTCGGCTTGCTGGTTGCTTTTGTTTAAACCGGCATCAGAGATTTGTGCCGGATCTGTCAGTGTATTTTTGACCTGATCAGTTTTGCAGATTGCTTGGTAAATATTGAGAAGTCCGCGGCCGCTCATCACTTCCTCGGCACCGATGCGGTTGCCAATTGTTTTTAGATGAGGAAAAATTTCATAGTCACGCTTTGAAAGGGGGCCAAACTCAACATGGCCACCCTCCGTTGCGATTGGTATCCATGTGTTTTGGCTATAAATCAGCCCAGCCACGCCAAGCCCTGTGCCTGGACCTAAAATCACGCGATTAGCAATGATTTCTCCGGTATTGTTGCCAATTTGATGAAGATGATCCTGCTTCAAAACAGCAGCTGCCAGGGCTTGCGCTTCAAAGTCATTTAGAATTGTCACATCGCTGAATTTAAAGCGCTCTATCAGATTGAGCGGACTGATCACCCAGTGATTGTTGGTGAGCTTTATTTCATCGCCTTCAACAGGGGCTGCAATTGCAAGGATAACGGAGCCGATAGCTATGTTGTTCAAAGGGTTAAGCAATGCACAAATAGCATTTTCAAAGCTCTCATAGTCAATAGTATTGATAGCGGGCAATGTTATTTGTCGGCTATTGGGTGACGTTATGAGCGAAAATCGGGCGTTGGTTCCACCGATATCGCCTATCAATACCGGAAAACGGCACTGATAGGTTTGAGATTTTTGATTGCTGGCATTCATTGGGCTATCAGGTGGTTGCAGCTTTAACCAGCATTTCTGCTGTGGAACGATTAAGCGCCATCGGCAAATCATAAACACTGCCAAGTCGGGTTAGTGCTTTAACATCAACGTCATGGGGAAGTGGTGAGAGCGGATCGATGAAAAAGATCAGCAGCCCGACTGTTCCTTCAGCAATCATTGCTCCAATTTGTTGGTCGCCACCGAGCGGCCCGCTTTTTACGCATTCGACATCAAGGCTTGGGCATGATTTTTTGATCAGACTGCCCGTTGTTCCCGTTGCAACGATTGGAAATGCAGAAAGAGCTTTTTCATGCTTGCGGGCAAAATCGACCATTTCATCTTTTTTCAGGTCATGGGCAATAAGAGCAACCCGCACAGAATTTTTCATTATGATCGCCTTTTATCGGTTAAAACATTTGGTCATCTTATGCCTATAAATAAGAAACATAAACAAGATGCGACATCAGAGAAAGCGTTGCCGAGGCTTGTATTGAGGCAAGATTGTTTTGATTTAACTATATTTAATCGGCTGCTGGTGCAGTTAAGACCGTAGAACAGTATTTAGGTAAATCAGATACCATAACAGGTTTAGGCTTAGGCGCTGGTTTGCCAGGCTTCGCGGGTTTCCATGGCTCATCGGTAAACCACCAATCCAGGCTTTTATCGCAACCATCACCCTTTGCGACTTTATCCTGTGGCTTGCAATTGGGAGAACCAGGCTGGCAGGTCAATCGTATATGAAAGTGATAATGGTGCCCCCAATAGGGACGAACCTTACCCAGCCAGTCACGATTGCCAGTGACGGTTTCACATAACTGTTTTTTGATTCCAGGGTGGACAAATATCCGCTCGACATCAGGATAGGTGGCGGCGTGTTTTATGAGTGCCGTATGGCTTGGTGTCCATTTCTTCTGATCAACATAGAGCGAATTTTTCTTCAACATTGATATAGCTGAAAGGTCTTCTCGCTCTCTGTAGCTCAGGCGTTTGTTCGGCATCGGCGTAAGCCAAATATCGGCATCCAGACCAACTTGATGCGATGCATGACCCGTCAACATAGGGCCACCACGGGGCTGCGAAATATCCCCGACCATCAAGCCGTTCCAACCTGTTTTGGCAGCTTTCGAGGACAGGTCTCCCAGCAGATTAATGAGTCTCGGGTGACCCCAATTGCGATTGCGCGACAGCCGCATGACCTGCCAGTTAGGGCCGTCAATGGGGAGTGCAACAGCACCATCCAGACAGCCTTTTGAGTAAAAGCCGACAGATTGAGGCTGCTGGGTGAGTGACGCATCGCGAATTGTGCCAAAAGCCTGCTTTGCCGGCTGGTCTTTGCTTTGTGCCATAGTGGCGGGCATTGCAGCCATAAATGATAGGCTGAGGCAGATGACAGAAATGATAGGCTTATGCATTATGTTCGTCATGGTGCGCCTAGTCTTTAAGGGTTCAATAATTTATCACAGAAGCTATTCTAACCCATGCTCCCTAAATGAATGGTGAAGCATTGCTTAAATCAGTTAAGTCCAGGAATGAGAATCCCACATGGTTTTTAGTCCGATTTTATAATCAGGATAGGCTAATTTAAAGCCGCTATTGAGTAGTTTTGTATTGGATATGCGTTTGTTCTCGCTATAAAAGGCTTGCGCCATAGGGCTCATATTCGCGTCAGAAAACTGGACTTCTTCCGGTGGTTCAATTCCCATGAGCTGAGCGGCATAAGTGATAACATCCTGATTGGGTGCAGGAAAATTATCTGATATATTGTATATGCCGGAGTTGTCGGATTTTGCTAAATGCATAATCGCGCCAGCGATATCATCGACATGGATGCGATTAAAGACCTGATCAGGTTTAATTATCCGCTTGGCGGTAGCATTGCGCAAACTGACAAAAGGATTGCGGCCTGGTCCGTAAATGCCGCTTAGTCGCAGGATCGATAAGGACAGCTGGTAGGTATCGCATAAAAGCTGAAGGCTATTTTCTGCATTCACTCTTTGAACTGAGTGCGTGGATATAGGCGCAGTTGCTGTGTCTTCTGTCACCCATGCACCTTGTTTGTCACCATAGACGCCGGTGGTTGAAAGATATGTCACCCATTGCAGACTATTCTGGAAGGGTAAAATATCCTCTGCCAGAATTTTTATAATTTTCTCGAAACCAAGCCCGGGTGAAACTGAAATTATGAGATGCGTTGCGTTTCGCAGTTTTTCTATCAGCTCTGTGCTCACTGGGGAAAAGTCATCATCGAATAAGACAGGGTCAATGCCTTTGGCTTCGAGCGCTGCAAAATTGTCGGCTTTGCGTGTGGTTCCGGTGATGGATTGAAACTGCTTATGATAGGTTTGGGCAAAGTGGGTTGCTGAATAACCAGCACCGAATAAAAATAGTTTCATTGTTTTCACCTAGTTCCATTCAGCAATAACAGTTTGATCCGTTTCCTTAGGGCATATTTCGTCGCGTAACTTGGAAAAGTCTGCTAATGGCAGCATTTGCTTCAATGCCCAGATTGCACTCCCTCTCACCACTGGGTCAATATCGCTCAAATGTGCTTGCACATAGGGCACCAGCTCTTCAAGGCCTGAATTCCCAGCTGCAATTAGTAGATTGCGCATAAAGCGATTGCGCCCGATACGCTTGACCGGGGAGCCGGAAAAGAAAGTACGGAACGCTGCATCATCGAGTAAAAGCAAGTCTTTGAGTTCGGGTGCTTTGAGATCATCACGGGCTTGCAGCTTGATTTCTCTGGCCTCTACGGCAAATTTATTCCATGGGCAGGCTGCAAGGCAGTCATCGCAGCCATAAACGCGGTTGCCGATGGATTTTCGCAATTCCTTGGGTATGGGGCCCTTATTCTCAATGGTCAGATATGAAATGCAACGTCTGGCGTCGATTTTATACGGAGCGGGAAAGGCATTGGTCGGGCAGGCTGTTAGACACGCTTCACACGAACCACAGCGATTTTTATCCTGTTGATCAGGTTCCAAGGCGATGGATGTGAAAATAGAGCCTAAAAATAGCCATGAGCCAAAATCGCGGCTGACCAGATTGGTATGTTTACCCTGCCAGCCCAAACCTGCAGCTTCTGCGAGCGGTTTTTCCATGACGGGGGCCGTATCGACGAAGACCTTTATATCGCCGCCAGCACGCGCAATAAAGCGACTAGCAAGCTGTTTCAGCTTGCCTTTAATAATGTCGTGATAATCACGATTTTGCGCATATACTGATATTGCCGCTTGATCAGGATGTTCATGAACAAGGCGCGGATCAATGTTCGGGCCGTAATTCATGCCAAGCATAATGACGGATTGGACATCTTCCCAGAGCTTTTGCGGATGGCTTCTGCGTTCTTCCGTTTCCTCCATCCATAGCATGTCTGCGTGGTAGCCATGATCCAAAAAATCACGCAGACGAGCCGGAGCCATGGGGATGGCATCCGGTTTCGTAAAGGCAATGACATCAAACCCGTTGGCTAAAGCTTCCTCTTGCAGAAACCTTTTCAGCTTGCGCTGTCGGTCAAGGGTTTGTTGTTCAGAAATCAAGGTCGCCATAATGAGCTACAGGTGCAAGACCGCGAATACGATCAGTTAACAAAGGCCGGAAAGACGGGCGTGATTTGATACGGCTATACCAATCCCGTCCGGCGCGCCATTCATTCCAGTCAATCTCGCCTAAATAGTCAAGAATTGAAATGGACGCAGCAGCAGCCATATCGGCATAACTTGGATGGTAGCCACCAAGCCAGTCTCTGGTTGCGGCAAGCCATTCTACATATTTCATATGCTGGCGGATATTATTACGAGCTGCGCGGATGGCTGTTGAATCAGGAGAGCTTCCGCCCATATCTGCGGCCATTTGCAATTTAAAAACACGTTCGCGTGCCAGATGGCGCGTAACTTCATTTTCAAATTTCACCAAAAACCACTCCACCAGACGGCGGACTTCAGCGCGTTCAGCTGGTGATTCTGGCAATAAGCGGCGGCTCCGCTTCAAGGCGCCACGGGTTTCATCAAGATATTCTGCAATGATGGTGGCACCAATAACAGGTAAATCATTTTCGGCAAGCAGCACTGGTAAAGTGCAAGCCGGATTCAACGCTATAAACTCCGGGCGACGATGCCAGAGTCTTTCTTCAATTAATTCAACTTCAACGTCATATTCTCCGAGAATCAATCGGGTATAACGGGAACCGGATGACATAGGGTGGTGAAAAAGTGTGAGCATGGCAGAACGCGAAAACACTTCCAAACAAGGGCCCAAAAAGGCGATGAATAAAAACACTAAAAATAAACACTTGGCGAACGAAACTTCCCGATTATTAAGACATATCCTGAATTATCGGGAGGAAACAGTAAGAAGCCAGTGCTGCGGATCTATAAGCATAGTAATTATCTAAACTGAAATTATTGTTAAACATTTACCGTTAAACCCAAATTAACATAAAATAATTTCAATCTCGGAATGGTGTATTGATGGAATATTATGATTTTTTAGAGGCCGCATTTCTGGGAATAGTGGAAGGTCTGACAGAATTTCTTCCAGTATCATCAACAGGCCACCTATTACTGATCGGCCATTTTCTCGGGTTTGAATCCAATGGTAAGTCGTTTGAAGTCTTGATTCAGCTGGGCGCTATTTTGGCTATTTTAACCGTATATTCGGCTAAAATCTGGCAGTTAGCGCATAATTTCACCAAAGATAGGCGTACACGCCGTTTCGTTTATGGAATATTACTGGCATTTTTGCCTGCAGCTTTTATAGGTGCGTTTGCGCATAGTTTCATTAAGACCGTGCTTTTTGAAACGCCGATGTTGATTTGTATCATGCTGATTATCGGCGGATTTATTTTATTGTGGGTTGATCGCTTGAATCTACGCCCGCGTTATCATGATGTGATGGATTATTCTCTGCCGACTTGTCTGAAAATAGGATTTTGTCAGTGTCTGGCGATGATTCCGGGTGTGTCGCGCTCAGGTGCAACCATTGTTGGCGCTTTGTTTCTAGGTGCGGATAAACGTTCTGCAGCGGAATTTTCATTTTTCCTAGCTATGCCCACTATGGCCGGTGCTTTTGGGTATGATCTGTTCAAAAATCGCAACACGCTTGAGATGGATGACATAACGATCATCGTGATCGGCTTTATCATGGCATTCATCTCTGGGGTTTTTGTGGTGAAGCATTTGCTTAACTACGTATCACGCCATGGATTTGCACTGTTTGGTTGGTGGCGCCTTATTGTCGGTACTGCCGGAATGGCCGCTCTTCTTGTTTGGGGCTAAGCTAAGATTTTAGAATTGAGAGAATAAAAAACCCGCTTTAAAGCGGGTTCTAAATTACTCGTCCTTCAATTCCAGCCGGTATAATGTGCTGTATTGCCCAGCTACACGATAGCGCCATAGATATGATGTCATGATTGCATCCGGCGCTTGCGGCGCAATACCCATAGCTTCAAGAGTAAGGCCGGATTGAATGGCAGCGGGTGAAAGCACATAGTCTTTTTGCAAAAGATCTACCTGATCACGGGTTAAAGCCGGTTTTGGCAATATACCAGCAATCGAACTTGCTAGTTTTGCTAACCACCAAGGCACGGATATAAAGGCACGTTTGCGATCGATGACTTCCAGTGTGCGGATCATCCATTCTTTCAGGCTGCGGCTTTCTGGACCTGCAAGCTCGTATGTTTCACCTGATTTGAGTTTGCCATCAACGGAAAGTGCAATTGCTTCGGCAACATCATCAATGAAGACTGGCTGAAACATTGTGTTGCCGCCACCGATCAATGGCATGAAAGGCGAAAAACGTGCCATATTGGCAAAGCGGTTGAAAAACGTGTCGTCAGCGCCAAAGATTGCGGATGGCCGCATGATAATGGTGTCGGGCAGAATTGCGCGGACAGCTTTTTCACCTTCTGCTTTTGTACGGGAATAGGCTGAGTGAGAGGCCGAATCGGCTGCAAGCGCGGACATATGTGTGAGCGGGACATTGGCTTGTTTGCAAGCGTCGGCAATATTTTTTGCGCCGAGCACCTGCACTGTATTGAAGCGCTGTTTGCCGCTTTCATTCATAATGCCAACGAGATTAATTGCGTAATCTGCGCCAATCAATGCGCGGTCAATTGACCAGCGATGGCGGATATTGGCCTGAATTTGTTGGATTTGGCCGACAGTACCCAAAGGCAGCATGTAATAAGAAACTTCCGGACGACGAACAGCAACGCGAACGCGATAACCACGCTTTGTCAGAGCCGCAACAACTGCACGCCCAACAAAACCTGATCCGCCAAATACAGTCACCAGTTTCGGCTTATTATGGACTTCGTTCGGTTCGGTATTCATGCCTCAACTCCTGCATGTGAAAGCCAGAAGATGGTCATCTTATATCCCAGATGCCTCTTTTATAATATTGGGGTGATTTATAGCTTTTTTATTGATTTGGCAAAGGGGGCGTCTGGTCGCGGTTAACAAAGAATGCCTTTTCGCAGAAATATATGCAATAGAGCTTTGAGTTTTGCCCTTTAACTGCTAAATCGCGGATATGAGCACACCACTTGACCATATTCGTAATTTTTCCATCGTGGCGCATATCGACCACGGTAAATCAACGCTAGCTGATCGCCTGATCCAGGCGACTGGCGGTCTGGAATCGCGTGAGATGAAAGATCAGATCCTGGACTCGATGGATATCGAGCGGGAGCGCGGCATCACCATTAAGGCGCAGACGGTTCGTTTGCACTATAAAGCCAAGAATGGTGAAGACTATGTTCTCAATTTGATCGACACGCCCGGCCACGTTGACTTTGCCTATGAAGTATCCCGTTCATTGTCAGCTTGTGAAGGCTCGCTGCTGGTGGTGGATGCTTCGCAGGGCGTTGAAGCGCAGACTTTGGCCAACGTCTATCAGGCGATGGACAACGATCATGAAATCGTTGTTGTTCTTAATAAAGTCGACTTGCCTGCTGCTGAGCCTGAGCGTGTTCAGGAGCAGATCGAAGATGTGATCGGGATCGATGCATCCGATGCGGTTATGATCTCGGCCAAAACAGGTATGGGGATCCCTGATGTTTTGGAAGCTATTGTCAACAAGCTGCCACCTCCGGCTGAGGGCGACAGAAGCGCACCTTTGAAAGCCATGCTGGTCGACAGCTGGTATGATACCTATCTTGGCGTTATTGTGCTTGTGCGTGTTATTGATGGCGTTTTGAAAAAAGGCCAGACAATCCGCATGATGGGTACAGGTGCCAAATATCCTGTTGAACGTACCGGTGTATTTACGCCTAAAATGGTTGCAGTCGATGAATTGGGGCCTGGCGAATTGGGCTTTATCACTGCCTCCATCAAGGAAGTTGCCGATACACGTGTTGGTGATACGATCACTGAAGAACGTCGTCCGACATCAGAAATGCTGCCGGGCTTCAAGCCGGCACAGCCAGTTGTTTTCTGCGGTCTTTTCCCAGTTGATGCTGCAGATTTTGAAGATCTTCGCGCAGCCATGGGCAAGCTTCGTCTTAATGATGCATCCTTCTCTTTTGAAATGGAAACATCAGCTGCGCTTGGTTTTGGGTTCCGCTGTGGTTTCCTTGGTCTTTTGCACCTCGAGATCATTCAAGAGCGCTTGGAGCGTGAGTTTAATCTTGATCTGATCGCTACAGCACCATCCGTTGTTTATAAAATGGACATGATTGATGGTTCGGAAACGGAATTACATAATCCGGCAGATATGCCTGACGTAATGAAAATTTCTGCAATCAAGGAGCCATGGATTCGCGCGAATATCATGACACCAGATGATTATCTGGGGTCAATCTTGAAGCTATGTCAGGATCGGCGTGGTATTCAGGTTGATCTGTCATATGTCGGTCCGCGTGCCATGGTAACCTATGATTTACCGTTGAACGAAGTTGTCTTCGACTTTTATGACCGTTTGAAATCTATTTCCAAGGGTTATGCGTCTTTTGACTATCATATCACGGAGTATCGTGAAGGTGATCTGGTTAAGATGTCTATTCTGGTGAATGAAGAACCGGTTGATGCGCTGTCAATGTTGGTTCACCGTACGGTTGCTGAAAAGCGCGGGCGTGTGCTTTGTGAAAAGTTGAAGGATCTGATTCCTCAGCATATGTTTAAAATTCCGATTCAGGCTGCCATTGGCGGACGTATCGTAGCGCGTGAAACAATTTCTGCCTTGCGTAAAGACGTGACTGCTAAATGTTATGGTGGTGACGTATCGCGTAAACGCAAACTTCTGGAAAAGCAGAAGGAAGGTAAGAAGCGTATGCGTCAGTTTGGTCGTGTGGAAATTCCTCAGGAAGCTTTCATTCAGGCACTTAAAATGGGCGATGAGTAATCACCATAATTTACTAATTGACTATATTTTAAAGGGCGCATTGAGCGCCCTTTTTATTTGTCAAAATTACGCTGATGTAGATGAGCGGGATTTATGCCGGAAGCTGTTTGACGGGCAGATGTACTACTTTCTGCTCGTGGTTGAGGTTGAGGCTTGGGCTGATCCTCCGGCTTATCGGAAAATTCCAGTGTTTCGATCTTTGCACTTCGACGAATCAGCTTGCCCGTAGATATGAGAATGTCGTCTACATCTCTGTTGGCTTGCGAAAAATGAGTTTGTAACTTTCGCACACGATCATCAAGGCGCGAAACATCCTCCATGAGGCGTATAACTTCACCTTGGATAAGATGTGCTTGTTCGCGCATCCGCGCATCTTTAAGGACAGATTGTATCACTTGAATAGACAGCATGAGTAAAGACGGGGAAACGATGATTACCCGTAAGCGGTGCGCACGCTGCACCAAGACCTCGAAATGCTCATGAATATCGGCAAAAATGGATTCCGATGGCACAAACATAAAAGCGGTATCTTGGGTTTCGCCATTGAGCAGATACTTATCCGAGATGTCTTTTAAATGTATATCCATATCTCGGCGGAATTGCATCGCAGCATTTTTGCGCCCCTCAGGCGAAGGGATGCTGCGCATATTGTTCCATGCCTCAAGCGGAAATTTTGCATCAATGACAAGATCAGGCGAATTGTTGGGCATCCGTATCAGGCAATCAGGACGCGTGCCATTGGAAAGTGTCGCCTGAAATTGATAAGCACCTTGGGGCAAGCCGTCCGCTATGATGGCTTCCATGCGGGATTGGCCAAAGGCGCCACGCGTCTGTTTGTTGGCCAATATGGCTTGTAACTGCACAACTTGGCCCGCAAGTGATTGAATATTATTTTGTGCTGTATCAATAACGGCAAGACGTTCTTGAAGCTTGGCAAGATTTTCGTGTGTTGATCTGGTTTGTTCTGTCATGGTCTGACCAATGCGATTGGTCATTCCATCCAGTCGCTCTCTTATGGCCTGATTAAGCTCGGATTGTCTGGCGCCAAAAAGTTCGGCCATAGTTTGCATACGGCCTTGCATTTCTGACTGGCTTTTTAGTATTTCAGCCATGCGAAGTTCAGCATCGCGCGCACGGTCTTCGGCCATTGTATCGAAAATCAGACGGTTGCGTGACGAGCGTGCACCCATATATATGAGCGCAAAAATGAGTATAAGAATGATTCCGGCACCAATAATTAAAACTGTTGCCGGAGAAAATTGTTGTGTGCCGAGTTGAAACACGGGATCAGAGAGCGCATTTGAGTTTTCCATAATCGCACAATAACCGATTCGCGTTATCTTTGTGAGATCAAAACAAGAACATTTTCTCAATTGCAGCAATTGCATTGACGTGATTAAAGAGTGCTATTAGGTGAGAGCCATGTCAAAAAAACCATTAGTTTATCTTCCTGATCCTCTGTTACGCCAAGTCTCAAAACCGATTGAGCGCTTTGATGATCAGTTGCGCAAATTTGCAGATGATATGTTTGAGACGATGTATGCGGCTCCTGGTATCGGTCTGGCGGCAGTTCAGATTGCCGAACCCATTCGTTTAATCGTTCTTGATGTTGCCAAGGATGGTGCAGAAAAATCGCCAATGGCATTTGTGAATCCAAAAGTGGTGCACAGTTCAGATACACGTAGTGTTTACGAAGAAGGATGCCTTTCCATTCCGGATTATTATGCGGAAGTGGAACGTCCGGCCGATGTGCATGTCGAGTATTTTGATCTTGATGGCAAACAACAATTGCTCAAAGCTGACGGTTTGATTGCAACCTGTATTCAACATGAAATAGATCACTTGGATGGCGTTTTATTCATTGATCACATTTCAAAATTAAAGCGCGATATGGCTATTAAAAAATTTAAGAAAATGGCCAAAGATCGTGGAACCACAAGGCAGATTATATAATGTCATTGCGTGTTGTATTCATGGGAACGCCTGAGTTCTCGGTGCCGATGCTGACAGCTATTATCGGGCATGGTTATGAAGTTGTGGCTGTTTACTCGCAGCCACCACGTCCGGCAGGGCGCCGTGGCTTGGAGCTGACCAAATCACCTGTACATGAGAAAGCGGAACAATTCGGCATTCCTGTGTTTACGCCGAAATCATTGCGTAATGCGGAAGAGCAAGAAAATTTCCGTTCACTTGATGCGGATGTGGCCATTGTTGTGGCTTATGGCTTAATTTTGCCTACGGAAATTTTAGAGGCGCCGCGGCTTGGATGTTATAATGGCCATGCTTCTATTTTACCGCGTTGGCGTGGTGCAGCGCCAATACAGCGTGCAATCATGGCGGGTGATGAAGAAACAGCCATAATGATTATGAAAATGGACGAGGGGCTTGATACGGGGCCTGTGGCAATGATGGAGACCGTTGCTATTACACCCAATATGACGTCTGGCGAGCTTCATGATAAATTAAGTCTGACTGGTGCGGATCTGATGGTTCGTGCGTTGGGAGCATTGGAGAGGGAGAGTCTGACACTTGTGGATCAGCCGGAAGAGGGTGTTACCTATGCCGCAAAGATTGATAAGTCGGAAGCGCGCATCAATTGGGATGAACCCGCTCATAAGATTCATAATCTGATACGCGGTATCAATCCGTTCCCCGGCGCGTGGTGTGAAATGGAAATCAACGGCAAGCGCGAGCGTGTAAAAATCTTGCGCAGCGAATTGGTTGATGCCTCCGGTTTAGCCTCAACCATTTTGGATGATCAGCTGACAATTGCTTGTGGTGTGCGTGCACTGCGTCTTGTGCAGTTGCAGCGTTCTGGCGGCAAGCCGATGTTTGCCGATGAGTTTCTGCGCGGTGCAGTCGTTAATAAGGTCCTTTAACCAGTGCCACGCTACAGACTTACTATCGAGTATGACGGCACACCTTATGTCGGGTGGCAGAGGCAGGAAAACGGCAATACGGTTCAGCTGGCGCTTGAGACGGCTTTCAAGCGCTTTTGCGGACAAGAAATTGCTTTAGGTGCTGCTGGCAGAACCGATGCCGGCGTGCATGCTTTGGCACAGATTGTGCATGTCGATCTTGTTAAGGATTGGTCAGCTTCAACAATACGCGAAGCACTGAATGCGCATCTCATGAATGCTATGGAGCATATCAGCATTTTGAATGTGGAGAAGGTCACAGATGATTTTGATGCGCGGTTTTCTGCACGTCGCCGCCATTATCTCTACCGCATTTATAATCGCCGTCCACCATTAACATTAGAGCTCTATCGTGCCTGGTGGGTTCAAAAGAAGCTTGATCATGAAGCTATGCACATTGCGGCGCAGCGTTTAATCGGTACTTATGACTTCACAACCTTCAGAGCCAGTCAGTGTCAGGCTAAAAGCCCGATCAAGACACTAGACAGGCTGGATGTTTCACGTAATGGAGATTTTGTTGAGATCCGGACTTCATCACGCTCATTCTTGCACAATCAAGTACGTTCCTTTGCCGGATCGCTTGTTGAAGTTGGCCTAGGGCGTTGGGCACCTGACGATCTGTGGGCGGCGATGGAAGCACGGGACCGCAGGGCTTGCGGGCCGGTTGCGCCTCCCTTTGGCCTTTATCTCAGCGGTGTTGATTACGATAACCCTGTTTAGTCTATCTAAGCAGGTTTTTTGTAACGATTAATCTATGAAGCCGATACCAGCCAATTGCTGCAGAAGTTCCAAGAATATTAAACTTCCAAGAAACACCGATGCGTAGAATAAAATGCTGAATTGTCGTGATTTCTGCAACGCAATATATGTCAGCTGATAGCCCAGTATGACCGCAATCATGATAAATAAGGCGGTCAATATTGTAAGGAAAGATGAGTTGCTGGGGTAAAAGAGCTGTAGCAATGTGATTGGTGCGAAGCACCATTGAAGCAATGCAGCTCCCCAATTTGTCGCGATAATATATGCTGCATATTCACGACGTATACCAATATATGGGGCGATAATACCAATAATGATGATTGGAACGAGCCAAGCACTTATATCAACAAATGCTGTGCGGCTGACGATTGCAAATCTTAAACCAAAATCCTCTTTTCCAGCAGTCAGATTTGCAGCAAACAACACCCAAGATGCAAGAAGCGGCGGCAGAGCAATCACGATTGCGTAGAAAGACCGCCAAAACCCATCGGCTGATATGTCAAGATAGGTTAGCCCATCCTTTTTCCCGAGCATCATGCGCCATACTCCGAAAAAATAACGGTAAATCTCATCTAAAGAAGGCATTGTATATCCGGTTTTAATTAAAATATTGGGCTGACATCCATGACGGATATCACAAAGCTTTATTATTCTTAATGAATATCTTGCATTTGCAATGCCGATGACATCAAAAAATAAATTATCAATAAGCAAGTTTAAGAAAATGAGGGTGATCTTGTTAATAAAACGCACCAAATAAGCAGTAAAACGATCACCTTGCTATAACAGACTGTTCACTTATAGTTGACGAGTATGTGATTGTGGCGAAGGTTGAATTTTACGTTTTTTCGTAAGCCAATGATTTTATTGGATTTTTGTATTTAAGAGTAATAGAATATGGCATTTCAAGAGGTTTATTTGTCATTTTAGTGAACATTATCGTTACTTGAACTTGAACGGCAAGAGGTACAAATAAGTGTCATCAAATTAATAAACATGTAGGAAGAAAATTATGAAAAAGATGACATTTGCTCTTGCCGCTCTCGTTTTAACTGCTGGTGCAGCTATGGCTGAAAACCCAAATATGAGTGTTCCGGCTGACCTTTATGCAACTGGTGGTACTGGTACTATCGTTAGCGTCCAGAATCCAACTAAAGCAGATACCATGTCAGGTGCTGAGTTGATTACCGAAGAATCACTTGCTCGTGGCGACCGCTAATAGAGACTGAGTGATCCGAATGCAGCATTATAGGATTGTAAACCAGTCAAATAATCGCCGTATTCATAGGCTCTTCTGAGTCTGCAGATGACACTCCAGTCTAGGGTCATATTAAATGGCCATTAAAAGGCGAGGCTTGGCTTCGCCTTCTTTTTTGCGTTTTTTCAACTGCGCAACAAATCATTTATTGAAGTTTTCGCGCGTGTTTTTTCATCCACGCGTTTAACGATCACCGCACAATATAAGTTCGGAGATGGTTGGCCATTGCTCAGTGGTGCAGAGGGAAGTGAGCCTGCAACAACTACAGAATATGGAGGCACTTCACCATAGGTGATAATGCCAGTATTCCGGTCAACAATTTTGGTCGATTTTCCTATGAAAACGCCCATACCCAGTACCGAACCTTCGCGGATGATGCAGCCTTCTACAACTTCTGATCTGGCACCGATAAAGCAATTATCTTCAATGATGGTTGGTCCGGCCTGTAAAGGTTCCAACACACCACCGATGCCAACTCCTCCTGATAAATGAACATTTTTTCCAATTTGTGCGCAGGAGCCAACACTTGCCCATGTGTCAACCATGGTGTTTTCATCAATATAGGCACCAAGATTAACAAAAGATGGCATTAATATCGCACCTGAGCCGATAAAGGCGGAATGCCTGACAATGCTGCCGGGTACAGCACGAAGCCCCGCTTTGATAAAATCCTCATCCGTCCAATTTTCGAATTTAGAGGGTATCTTATCCCACCAAGCAGCGCCCGCTGGTGCGCCATCCATTCGTTGCATTGGAGTGATGATAAAAGAGAGGAGAACGGCCTTTTTAAGCCATTGATTAACGACCCACTCGCCATTGGTTTGGCGTTTTGCAACACGGATTTTTCCTGTATCTAATAGATCTAGACACGTTTTAATGGCTTGATGGGGGCTATCATGTGTTTTGGGTGAGAGCCTATCCCGATGTGCAAATGCATCTTCAATGGTGGCTTCAAGCGCGGCGAGGTCATTATTATTCATCACTAAAGCTCCGTAATTTATTATAAAATTATATTCTTGTCGTTATTAGGCCTTAAAAAATCTGGAGGGCTGGTTTACGGGGAGATAATAATATCGTCAATATATTTTCTCGATACATAATATGTAGGAGTTGCGTTGGACAGTTCATTCAAAGAATGGCAAAGAAACTATAAGTGCAGCTAAAAACTTCGCCCCGATTTTATAGAGAGCCCAGTTTTATAGAGAGATAGTATAGGTAACAGTATGAATCCTATGGAAAAAAATGGATGGACGCCATTTTCTAATTCGCGGGAAGCTATTGAACATGCTTCAGAAGCACCAAGAACGCCACAAACGATGGCGCCAGCCTATAGGCTGGCCTTTGATGATACCGACTTTCTGACAAAGCGTGAATTGCGTCCGGTTCGATTGCAGCTTGAACTCTTAAAACCGGAAATGATCCTGGAAGAACGGGGTATTAAATCCACGGTCGTGTTGTTTGGTGGTGCTAGAATTCCGGAGCCGGGTAAAGATGCTTGGGCTGCGAAAAACGATTTGCAGAAAAAGAATCTGGAAAGCAATTCTAAATATTACGATGAAGCGCGCGAATTTGCCCGTCTATGCTCGGAATATTCTGCTACGACCTATTATCGTGATTTCATCATTGTGACCGGCGGCGGGCCTGGTATCATGGAAGCGGGTAACCGTGGTGCCCATGATGTTGGTGCGCCAACGATCGGTCTTAATATTGTATTGCCTCATGAGCAGGCACCCAATGAGTATGTGACGCCGGAGCTTTGCTTTAATTTCCATTATTTTGCTATGCGCAAGATGCATTTTCTTGTTCGCGCTAAAGCAATCGCTATTTTCCCAGGCGGGTTTGGCACGATGGATGAGCTCTTTGAAGCAATGACCCTTATCCAGACCAATCGCATGGAACGTATTCCAATTTTGCTTTTTGGAACGGAATTTTGGAACAATGCAATCAATATTGAATATCTGGCCGATCAAGGCATGATAGCGCATTCAGATCTTGAGCTGATCTCTTTTGTTGATACAGCACAGGATGCATGGGCAGAAATTGTTCGTTTCTATAAAATTTAAAGCTGCGATTTATTCCGGCCTTTTAATAAAACCGCGCTTTTCAGCGCGGTTTTATTTTATAGATGAATGGTTCGTAAAAAACTGCTCAGATCGTCAGTTACAAAATCAACCTGATCTGTAAATTCGGGGTCACTTTCCCAAATCTCAGAAAAGTCTGGTTCAAAATTATTAGGTACAACAAGAACAGTATTCATACCTAATGTTTTAGGCACCGAGAGATTGCGGGCCAAATCTTCGAACATCGCTGATTTTTGCGGGTTGATATTGAAGTTATTGATGAATTTATCATAGGTATAACGTTCAGGCTTTGGCGTCATATCGGCTGCGACAATATCAAAAATATCATCAAAAGCATCAAGGATACCAAGCTGTGCGGCCGCATTTTCAGCATGCGCGCGATCACCATTGGTAAAGATAAAACGACGCCCTGGCAGGGATTTGATGATCTCGCCTAAGTCAGGATTAGGTTTTAGCCATGTATAATCAATGTCGTGGACTTTTTGCAAAAAGTCGTCTGCATCAATATTATGGCACTCCATCAAGCCTTTGAGCGTTGTTCCATAACGCTGGTAGAAGTCCTTTTGAACTTTGCGAGCTTCGTCGCGCGGCACATTAAGCAATTGCTCAACATAGGCTGTCATCCGAACGTCAATTTGTGAAAACAAATTGGTGTCATGCGGATAAAGCGTATTATCCAGATCAAAAATCCAGTTCTCTACATGAGAGAAATGTTGAGTTGCTGCTTTTTGTGTCATGGTACTATCAGTGTTCCTACGCCGTGTTCAGTAAAGAGTTCGAGCAGAACTGCATGTGGTGTTTTTCCATTAAGAATAACAACGCCCTCAACGCCGCGATTGATTGCTTCTATACAGGTTTCGACCTTGGGGATCATGCCGCCGCTGATTGTCCCATCCTGTATGAGTTTGTGGGCTTCTGCAACGGATAGTTCTTTGATAAGACTTTTATCTTTGTCCAAAACACCTGGGACGTCTGTGAGAAATAGCAGGCGTGTTGCACTTAAAGCGCCAGCGATAGCGCCTGCAAATGTATCGGCATTAATATTATATGTATGCCCATCACGACCTGGTGCAACAGGCGCAATCACAGGAATAACCGCAGAGCTAGCCAACAGATCCAATAATGTTCTGTCGACTTCAACCGGTTCACCAACAAAGCCGAGATCCAGCACTTTCTCAATGTGGGAATCCGGATCAACAATCGTTTTATGTGCTTTTTGCGCATAGACCATGTTGCCGTCTTTACCGCATAGACCAATCGCCCACTCGCCTTGGGCATTAATCATAGCAACAATTTCTTTGTTGATTGATCCGGCCAAAACCATTTCAACAATTTCAACGGTCTTTTGGTCGGTAACGCGCAAGCCGCCTTCAAAACGCGATTCAATACCGAGCTTAGTCAACATTGCCTGGATTTGCGGGCCTCCGCCATGCACAACAATCGGGTTGATGCCGGATTGTTTGAGCAATGCAATATCACGGGCAAATGCTTTGCCTAATGCCGGATCGCCCATGGCATGACCGCCATATTTGACAACGACTGTTTTATTTTCATAGCGCTGCATGAAGGGCAGGGCTGATGAAATGAGTTGAGCCTGAATTTCAGGATTATCAAATGGAGAAGATGTCATAGTGCGATCCATACAAATATGAAGCAAGGAACGAAGATTACCAAAATTATTGCCCGCCTTATTCGATAAGGCAGGCAGCATGTTATTTGGCTTGTTACTGTTTTGCTACGAGCGCAATCGCTGCCCGCAAATCATCCAGACCAAGGCCTTTTTCAGAAGATGTCGTAATAATACCTGGAAAGCAAGCCGCACGTTTGACGGTGAGTTTGGCTGTTTCTTCGATCAGGCGTGGCACACCTGCCTGTTTGATCTTGTCAATTTTGGTCAGCACGATCTGATAAGAAACTGCTGCTTTGTCGAGAAGATCCAGCACTTCAGCATCATTTTTCTTAATGCCATGGCGTGAATCGATCAACACATAGACACGTTTGAGTGTCGTGCGTCCGCGTAAATAATCAAATACGAGACGGGTCCATGCGTCTACTGTTGCTTTTGGCGCTTCGGCAAAGCCGTAGCCTGGCATGTCAACAAGTGCCAGAGGAGGCAGATCACCGTTCTCACCAGAATAGCCATCCGGTACAAAATAGTTTAATTCTTGCGTCCGCCCTGGGGTGTTGGATGTGCGGGCAAGGCCCTTTTGCGTGACGAGCGCATTGATGAGTGAGGATTTACCCACATTGGACCGTCCGGCAAAGGCAATTTCCGCAGGCCCCTCCGGTGGCAAAAACTTCATGGAAGGCACACCACGGATAAATACCCATGGCTTGGCGAACAAAGCGCGTCCTTCGGCGATTAATGCTCCTTGAATTTCGTCTTGTTCGCTCACAGCTATTTCCTGTCTTTTATATGGTCTCTTATAGTTAGGCTTTCAGGCTTCTTGCAAATAAAGTCAACCTAATGAATCCCGCTTTATAAAAAACCCCCGCTAAGCGGGGGCTTTTTTAGTTATTTTTTCTCAACCGGAGTTTCAGCTTTGGGTTTTTTCTTGAACATATTTTTGAGGTTATCAAAAAGTTCAATTTTTACACCCTGGCGCTTCATGATTACACCTTGCTGGATGATGGACAGTGTATTGTTCCATGCCCAGTAAATAACCAGACCAGCAGGGAAGGATGCCAGCATGAATGTGAAGATAACAGGCATCCATGTGAAAATTGCAGCTTGAGTCGGGTCCGGCGGGGTCGGGTTCATGCGCATTTGCAGGAACATGGTGATTCCCATAATGATCGGCCAAACACCAACCATTAGGAATGACGGCACATCATAAGGCAATAAGCCAAACAAGTTGAAGAGCGATGTTGGATCTGGCGCCGCAAGGTCATGTATCCAGCCAAAGAACGGCGCGTGGCGCATTTCAATAGTGACATAGAGAACCTTATAGAGCGCAAAGAAGACCGGAATCTGGACCAGTACCGGCCAGCAACCTGCAAGCGGATTGATTTTTTCACGCTTGTAAAGTTCCATCGTCGCTTGTTGCTGCTTGACCTTGTCATCCGCATATTTCTCACGAATTTCAAGCATCGCAGGCTGCATCAGCTTCATACGGGCCATGGACTTGTAAGACTTATTGGCCAGCGGGAAGAAAAATGCTTTTAGGATGACGGTGACAATCAAGATCGCAACGCCGAAATTGCCCGAGAACTTGTAAATCCAGTCGATCAGATAGAACATAGGCTTGGTAATGAAGTAGAACCAACCCCAGTCAATCAGCAGTTCGAACTGCTTGATACCGAATTTTTCTTCATAGCTTTTGATATCTGTAACAACTTTTGCACCAGCAAAGACACGATTGGTCATGTCGGTAGTCGCGCCAGCAGCAATCGTTACGGGGGCTGAGAGAATATCAGACTGATAACGCGGGATGTTGTTCGTGAAATGCGAAAAACGTCCGGTAAATTCTTCAGCCTGATTAGGGATGATTGTAGCTGCCCAATATTTGTCGGTAATACCGACCCAGCCGCCAGAAACACCCTTAAAATTAATTTCTTTGTCGTCTTCGACCTTGGAATATTTAATTTCCTGAAGGCCGTCCTTACCCATGACACCGATCAGACCTTCATGCAGCACATAGGTTGCGCTGGCTTCTTTAGGCTGATTGAAACGTGTGACGCGGCCATAGGAGGCGAGTGACACGGTGTTGCCGCTATTGTTGGTAATAGTATCGTCAAAGGTAAACATATAAGCGTCATCAACAGAGATAACGCGCTTAAAGACGATGTCTTTATCGTTTGTATAGGTCAGAGTTACAGGGGTGGAAGGTGTTAATTCGCTATTACCTTCAACGGTCCACACGGTTGCGGGACCAGGTACATCACCTGTTGCATCATTGCCGGCAAAACCTAGCTCGACAAAATAGCCTTCATTCAATGGAGACGGAGCAAGCAGCTCAATTTCCGGCGATGTTGGATCTACTGTCTCATGATATTTTTTCAAAAACAGATCATCAAGGCGTGCACCAGCAAGATTGATAGAGCCACGTAAGGACGGAGTTTCAATCTTGACGCGACCTGCCTGAGCTAATGCTGCTTCACGGGTCAGAGTGCCGCCTGAAATATTATCAGACTGACCGGGAATTCCTGTCTGGCCTGTAGGGGCTAATTGCGGGGTATCACCTTGTCCTGCAGACTGTGCTGCGCCCTGCTGAGACGCGCGCTGCTGTTCCTCAATGCGGGCCTGCTCGCGCTGCGCATCTGACTTAGGGCCAAGGTAGAAGACCTGCCAAAGAGTCAGAATGAGGATGGATAGGGCAATGGTGATAAAGAAATTACGATTTTTTTCCATTGACGGGTCCTGATTCCGGTCGTTCAGTTCGGCGTTTTCTGTCTGGCTTGCCAGATCCATCTTGCCAGGAGGCGCGTTTAGCGATTTCACTGGCTAGTTTGAGAAATGGCGCATCAAGAGCTTCTCTACGCGCTACGATGACATAGTCCGTTCCGGCTTGCATGTCACCAGCCGCATGGCATTTGACTGCCTCTTTTAAGCGTCGGCGAATGCGATTTCTTATGACAGCGTTACCATTCTTCTTAGTAACGGTAAAACCAACACGAATTTCATCCGTCAGTTTAGCCTTGGTGGATTCTTCAGGAGTGCGTTTTTTTGCTTCCATGAGAATCAGTGGGCCACGCCGTTTTTCACCGGTTCTAACAGATAAAAACTCCGCTCTCTTGCGAAGGCGGAGTATTTTTTTCTTTGTCATCTTATCAAACATATCCGCGATATACGCGGGCAATGCGAATTAAGCTGACAGATTCTTGCGACCGCGTGCGCGGCGAGCAGCAAGAACGCGACGTCCACCAGTAGTAGCCATACGTGCACGGAAACCGTGACGACGCTTACGGACGATTTTGGATGGCTGATAAGTACGCTTCATTTATTTAATACCGCGGTGTGCGGCCCTTCTTGGTTCTGTTATTGAACAGGAGCGAATTTAACCATGGCAGGGCATAAAACCTAATATGCCAAGGTAAATGTCGTGCGGCTTATAAAGCCAGTACCAGACAGAGTCAATGAAAATGCTCATAAATAGCAACAGACGCTTATCTGATGCATCACCACACTGCTTAATTTAATATCCATTTAATAATCTTTGCAAGACAAGAATATTGAAGCAATGCGTATGAGGTGCATAAAAGATATTTGAAAGATATTTGAATTTATTGAAAAATAACTTTACACAGGCTTTAGGATGTCATGGGAGATGAATTTCTGACATCTTATGGTGTTACCATCCAGAGAGGATTTTAAAATGAGCATTCGTCGTATTGAAGTTGGCCCACGTATGAGCCAGGCCGTTATTCATGGAAATACGGTATATTTAGCTGGTCAGTGCGAAGATGGCGCAACCATTGGCGAACAGACCACTGCTATTTTGGCAGAAATTGATCGCCTGCTTGAAGCAGCGGGTTCAAATAAATCCAAGATTTTGCAGGCAATTATCTGGCTTACTGATATGGGCGATTTTGCTGGTATGAACGAAGCATGGGAAGCATGGGTTGACCCAGAGAATACGCCAGCGCGTGCCACAGGTGAATCCAAGCTTGCATCACCTGACTATAAAGTAGAGATCATCATCACTGCAGCGATCGATTAATTAAAATTGCTCATGATGTCGGGGCCGGCCTTTTGATAATTGGCCGGTCTTTTAATAAATTGGACAGGTGCTTTAAATTTGTATGGGGCAGATATTATTACTGCCTGATGCGCTGTGAGTAGTTTTCGCGATTGCCGATGGCTCTTTCATTGATATGCGCGGCGTTTTTGATCTGATCGCGTGGAATATCATGACTGATAACGCCTTGATCGTATAAATAGTCCGGCAGATATCCTGATAATAAAACTTTATAATTGAAGGGTATGCCCGGATCGATCATCCGTGCCAGATCAAACACGACTGTTGTGCAGTTACTGCTTATTGTATTGTAAAACTCAGGTTTTTTTGCCAGCGCATTGGCTGTTTCAACATAATTGTGAAACAGCGCTTTTGCTGTGTTTTTCTCTATGTTGATTGGATAGCGATAAACGTCTTCACCGCGAATATTGGTGCGCGTAAAAATAATATCGCTTTCCTCTGCTGCAATCATTGCGAGTTCAAACTGACGGAAGAAGCCGCCGATGGATGAAAACTCCTCATGGTGCTCTTTACGAATTTCTGCCGAAAAAACGACATGTCGGCCATCGGCAAAGCCAAATGAAACGAGTGTATGTGCAATCGCAGGCCCCATCCAATAGGAGAGGAAGGTGTCTACAGAGGTTATTTCATCAAGATTATATGTGCTGGTTTTCCAATTTGCATCAAAATCAGTTGGACTATGCCAATTGAAATCACGAATATTGTGCAATGTAACAATGTCTCCGGTGACCGTACCCGTAACAGTTCTTGCAACCTCTGCTGCCCACATTCTATCCAATGAAGGGCGAATAGTGCTCCACCAGCCAAGTATGATGAGAGCCACTATTATATAGCTAATATTTTTCTTCCATGAAAAATGATTGAACTGCCCCCATAAAATCCAGACAGAAAAAATACCGAGCAAGATAATAACGCCGGCGCATGCTGCTTTGCCAAATGGTGCCTGATACCAAATCGCAAAAGAAGCCCAAGTGGTGAAACAAATGACGAAGAGGCAAAAAATCAAACGCAATATTATATGAATTGGAGAGGAGGAAATAGTTTCTAGCATTCTGTTTATTTTCCAATCTTACCGTTCAATCATGTGCGAATTTCAGTCAATCGTTATCAGCGGTTGGGTTTGCTCATTTTGTCAGTAATGGGTTTAACGAGGTTTAATATCTATCCAGAATGCGATTAAATCCTTACTTTAGCTATCTTTTTATATCTGGTCGCTCCTGGAATATGCAAAGATTCAGGATAACATATTCTATAACGGTTGCTTATGAAGCAAAATTTTGTGTTCTGGTCATAATTTCATCCTTTTTAAAATGTTTCTGCGTGTAATGAATTGTGATGTTTTTAACTTGGGGTGACATAAAAAATGTCACCTATATTTATTTGGTAAAACTTATAATGAATTTTTCTATAGCGAAGACAATGGCAGTTGCAGCTATGGTGGGTGCACTGATGCTGGGAAACTTACCGCATGTTTTTGCGTCGAGCTTAAGTAAAGTCAGCGTGGTTTCCGCAAAAGAAGTTACACAAATGCCGGCACTCATTGATTCAGAAATTAAGATGCAATCAGAGCAAAAGTTCAGTCGCCATAAAAAGTTTTTTCATCAGTTCTATTACCCGAAAGATAACAAGGGTCAGCTTAATGCACTGGTGATCTTGCTGCATGGATCGGGCGGCAATGAAAAAAGCCTTGTGCCGCTTGCACGAAAAATCTGGCCCGATGCGACTTTACTGGGAATTCGGGGGCGCGTCGTGCAAGATGGTGGCACGCGGTGGTACAAGCGGATCACAGCTGTTAAATTTGATCAGGATGACGTCAAGTTTGAGGCTGATGCTTTTAGTCGCTTTTTAGGTAAGTTGTCTGAGCAAAAGAGCCTTGATTTGTCGAAGGCTGTTTTTGTTGGCTACTCCAACGGAGCCAACTTATTGGCGGCCAGCATGATGATGCATCCTGATATGGTGAAGCAGGCTGTTCTTATGCGGTCAATGCCGGTTTTGGATCAAATGCCGAAAGCTGATTTGAGCAAAACGCGTGTGCTGACTATCACGGGCGATAAAGATAAATTATATGCGCCTTTCGCATCGGAGTTATCCGCAGCGCTTAAAATGCGTGGTGCCATGCTTGATGCCAAGATTATTGATGCTGGACATATGCTGAATGAAACAGATGCCGGCATCATCAAAAAATGGATCAGGGGTGGCGTAGTGGAAGCCGCAAAGTATCAATCTGAGCCACGCTAGCCGGTTCAAAGCGGTTCAGGTCAATTTAGGGTGGCTTATACGGCTTAGGTAAATAGACTATGTTTTGCTTTTCAAGCCCCCAATTGCATGCGCTGTTGGGGCTTGAAATCTGTTTGCATTAGGTCAAGCAGTTATATCGATGATGCCGCAGTCGCCGCTTTCTGTGCCAAATGCCAGTCTATGGCCTTTGCTGTCCCAGCTCATGGAGTTGATTGCGCCTTTGCCCGGACGACGCAGCAATACTTCTTTGCCGTCCTCAAATCGTGCAATCATAATCATGCCATCCGCATAGCCAATGG
>CANQXU010000004.1 GCA_947627865.1 uncultured Paenochrobactrum sp.
CTGCTCGACACGAGTTAGTAAATAAATCCGACTATGGCATGACTGGGGCCGCTATGCCTAAGGTACAAAGCGCCTTAGACAAGGTCTCAAATGGCATTAAGCCCGGAGGCTTCTCTTATCAGGAAGGTTACGGGCAGGCGCAAGAAATGGCCTCTAAAGTGACCGGCGTTAGCGGTGAACATGGAGAGTATGCAAAGGATGCCATTTCACACTTGTACGGAACAGTTAAAGACAAAGACAATACTCCGGAGCAAATGGAGCACGCCCGTATTCAGGCCTTCCACGCTGTCACCCTAGCAACTGGTGGTGAATACGTTAACGGTAGACTTGAAGGTGGTGATCAACAGTTAGCAATGGCGATTATTGGCAAAGTTGAATCCACGAAGAGCAACATGCATCGTACCGATGCACATATCGTAAAAGAGTCTGTCGAGTCAATCATGTCTGACCACGCAAAGAAATAAAAGTATCCCGTGATACACAAAAGCCTCCAATCGGAGGCTTTTTTTCATTCGACCAAAAAAATTTAACCGGTAACCAGCATATAGGCGATTGGAATACTGAGCATCAGCCAAAACATGCAAAGCGCAATGTCTCTTTGAACCCCTGCCGGTTTAGGTGGAGTTTTTTTCGCTCTTATTGGTGTGTTATCAATCACAATAGGAGGCAGATAGTCTACGCCGTGTGCGCCGAATGTACTCATATTCAACTCCAAAATATTAGTGAAAGAAAAGCACCTCGTTTTGCTGCCCTTCTTTGTTGCCCGTATACGCCATTGAATTATGCTTGCTCAATGGCGTCTCTATGCATTGATTCTCGCACAGTTCTTTCCGGTGACGAAATTTTCAATTGAGCTCCTACTTATTAATGCCTGCAATCTCTACAAGGTGATTACGAATGATAACCCTTTTCAGGAAAAATTGGTTTTCAAAAACGGTCTGCACACTGTTCACGATGAGCCATTTGGGAGTCGCAATGTATGCCCCTTACGCTTACTCGTCGAACTCGGCATCCAGTGCTCAGTCCGCCGTTGAATTCTATAACTCTCTGCCTAGCCTATCCGCCAATAGCAACGGTACCGTACAATACGGTAACGGTGAAGCGGTCAATTTAAATAGTGTTTACCCAAGTGAAGGGTCATCCACTTCATTAGATCAGCTAAAGTCCGTTTACGGTAATGATGGTGAAACCCAAAAGCTAGGTTTTGATACAGGCTCAGCGCTGGCATCAGAATCATCCTTACGCGGTGAGGCTTATCGCGCGGTTGCAGGCTCAACTCAAACAACAGCAAAACTGAAAGCCACGGACTCTATCTTTGACAAGCACAAAGACTTCCTGGCAAATCAGGATAAATATATGCAGGATCTGGATGACTGCTCAATGACATCAGAGCTTAATACTGATGGTGTGAAACAGCATATTCCAGATTTCAAAGAGTGTACCCGCACGACAAGCGTTAGTGGTACCTATCGTATAACACACCCTTACGTGGCAGGTTTTCTGAGCCACAGTTCAGGCTCTGCAAACATCGAAAGTTGTGGTGAAGCTTGTGTCACCCTGTGGGTGGGTAGGGTCGGTGATAACTACTGGAGTGGCAGATGCAAGATTTATGAGGAATTTACAGGCGTTCGTGTTTATAACCCTCAGGCCATTTCCACCGCCAAATTAACCTATGCAACCTGGGATGACTACGTCCAAATCTATTTAGGGGACGATAAAATATTCGCAGGACCTGTAGCAGGTATGGAAGATGCGGGAACAAAGGGGGAAAAACGTCCTTGGAATTACCATAAAGGAGAGCTTTTCCCACCTGAAACTCCTGGCCCATGCGAGTTAAATACTAGTTGGCAGGTTAACCCAAATGTCGATGTAACCGAAAACTTTAGAAAAGTACAAAGCGGTGATGAGCTGATATTCAAAACACGAGTGTCAGTTTATGGTGAAGGCGAAGGTTACGCTAAGCTTGAAGTTCGATATGACCCATCTAAAGCGGTAAGCCGTGATGAATGGGTTACTGACAATCAAGATGGTTTTAATACCTTCTTAGATGCCGTTAACCAGGGTTACTGTCAGAATTACTCTGTAACCTGTAATGAAACGGTCACACCAGATGCTAATGGTTGTGCTTACATCAACGGCGTGACAATTTGCGAGAATGATCTAAAGCCTTCTCCGATTGCTGGGCTTTCGCCATTCTGTCGAAGCGCCACCGTCGTATCCAACTGTGGTACTGATGGAGGAGTGAACAATACCTGTAAGGACTTCGACAATAACAATGCGTGTCAATTCATAAAGTCCACTTGTTTAACTGGGGCTGCTGGTGGTCAAAGCGGATGCTGGCAGGCAACCGAAACTTGGGATTGCGGCCAAGATGTCACTGTACCGAGCACAACTCAATCTGAAACCTATCAGTGTGCAGGTGCCGTGCAGTGTATCAATGGTACCTGTTTGACGCCGACATCGGAGCCTAGTGGTGATTTTCAAACGGCTGTAGCCATGCTTCAGGCTGCAACCTATGCCGTGAACGAAATGACCTGCGGTGATGAAACCATCAACGTAGACCGTGCTTGTACTCTGTTCAAAGGCGAAGCGGCCACATGTAAAACTGCAATGGGAGGCTGGGTAGATTGTTGTAACCAACCTGTTGATGTTAGTTGGATTGAATACCTTCAATTGACCTACTACACCCTGAAAGTTTCCGATGCATTAGCCGTTAAAGCAGGTATGTTTGAGCAAGGAAAAGGTATTTTTGATATGGGCAAGGAGCTTGGTAGCAGCGCGCTGGATGCTATCACTAAACCTGCTATGTCCGCGTTGGATAGCTTAACGGGAAATGCAGGCTCTGCGGTAGCTGACAAGGTTGCTGACCTCGGCATAGGACAAGTGATGGATCAGGCCGTAAGCACGCTGACAAAACAAGCAGCACAATGGACGTTGGATACATTCGGTGCGAGTGTTACTAATGCTATATTCCAGGCTGGTGGAACAGCTGCTGGATCTGAGACCGTTGCGGCTGTAGGTACAGATGGCGCATTAGCAAGTTCAGTCGAATTATCTTCGACGCTGGTTAGCGCAGTATCCGTAGTTGGCTATGCTTATATGGCCTATCAGATTGCCAATATCCTGGTGAACATCATCTGGGCATGTACCGCTGATGAGTTTAAGCTGGCCGTCAAAAAGGAGACTAAACTCGCTACCTTCATCGATAGCTGGTGTCAGAGCAAGATTTTGGGGCAATGCATTGAAAAACGCTCCAGCTATTGCACCTTCAACTCACAGATTGGCCGTATCTTCCAGGAGCAAGGTCGTGAGCAACTTGGTATTGGATGGGGCGACAGTAAAAACCCAGACTGTCGCGGATTAACTTTAGAAGAGTTTGGGCGCATCGACTTCTCTAAAGTAGACCTCTCCGAATGGATCGGTTCACTTTATTCCGCCGATTTGCTGCCAACTCCGGAATCGGTAAACCTCGACAGCATCACTGGCTCGGGGAGTATCCTGAACGTTGATGGCACTCGCAAGAACAGCCTTGAACGCTTCCAAAGCGGCGTTGACAGTATCGATATCAATGACCTTAAAGAGAAGGCTGGTGATTCAATCCAAGTAAGATAATTCGCTGATAGGCAATAAAAAACCCCGCTATTTGTCATTGGCGGGGTTTCTTTTTTTAACGCCGTTTCTATTTTCTAAATTCTAATGCCTGCCCATTATAGAACACGAAGGGCGCGTGCTCTTGAGAACCGGGAACGAACACTGCTCGCTTGTCTCCCAACTTGGCTGAGAGCGCTTTGAAATGCGTTAAGTTGCTTTTCTTTGCGGACAAATAGTAGAAGCAGGAAGATACAGCGGCTGCTTTGTACTTACCTGGATTTGCCATTTTAGGCGGCTTTGGTAAGTGGCTGGTATCTGACATTGAAAGGTTTGCAAGAAATGTCCAAGACTGGTCCTTACACCCTTTGTAATCGTTGTACCCATCCATACGCGTCATTGCTGGTTTGTAATCTGCGTATACATCCTTCCATTCAGCCTCTTGGTCTTTGTCTGACCATGAAGCAATTCTTGCTAGCCCGTCACCTTCAGGTCGTGGTTTTTTATCTGTTACAAAACCCACGATTGCTGAAAATGGGTCGTTAATAGCTAACCCAAGAGCAACTTCCGTCAAGCCACCATCGGTGTGCTTAGTCTCACCGAGATCTCCTGCTTTGACCGGGGTCACAAGAGGCAATGCGCGCCCATCTTCAGTTAACCGGTTATAAATGAGGTAGTCATCGCCAGCATCTTTGATTTTAAATAGGTTCATGGCGCGGGCGAACTGCAACGCTTCAGAGGGATTAACATCTACTGGCATCGGTTCAGGTTTAGAAGCGCAACCCGTCATTGCCATTACCAGTGTGATCAGGGATGCGGTCAAAATCTTTTTCATGTTAAGTACCTTTTTTTTGTAGGGTTTCAGGTAAGTAATTCTTCGTGTTGAGATCATAGTAACCCTGGCTCAACAGCTGACGAAGGGATCCACGCAAAAAAAATCCCTTATTTTTGAAATAAGGGATCTATCACTAAACATTTAATTTAAATTGAATCTTTCCAAGCCGTTAGCACTTGTTCTTTACTGCAAGATGCCGTTTTTGTGCAAGGAACTCGTAGTGCTGGTTCAAAGTTCCCAGGTACAAATTCCCCTGGGCGTGGAGTGATTTCCTGTTCCAATATAGGGTCATAGAAAATAAACGGCACGTTCACTTTGTTTACCGCCCACCCCCAACCAACTGAATCTGGAATGATGAACCCCGCTGTGGAGGAAATGTCTTTCACAACATGGCGTTTTCTGAACTCCCCAAACTTTGAGCTACAAAGTTCTGGTGTATCCAGCTTCTGACACAGATTCACACGCATGTAGCCAGGGGCCACTAATTGACTTCCTGGTAATGTGCTGAAGGTGCAACCTTGCATAACGAAGGCCGATAAAAGTAATAGCTTTAAGCAGTTACGCATTAATGAGCCTTATCTTCACAGAATGGACATTTCTGCTTTTTGTTGGAGCGGTCGCAATCGAATGGGGAAACAAAGGACATTTTACAGTGAATGCACTTTATCATTCGGATCTCATCGGAGCGAAAATCACGGGCCAGTGTCCAGGCCTCATTAGGATGCAGCATAACATCAGCGGCAATCGAGGGACGGAATCGCATGTTGAGCTCACGATAAACCTCAAAGGAATCCACAACTTCGTTGATATCATCTTGGTTGCTGGGGTCTTTAGCCCGGCGTAAATAGATGCTCATGAAGTTAGTTGCTTCCATTTTTTTAGGCTGCGAAGCCAAGAAGGTTTCTGACAGTTTTAATCGCCCTATAGCGACCTCATCCTGTCCGAACTGCTTCTTCAGATGATCTATAAGGCGGTCGCTGGCGTTCAATGAAGTCGTGATAATGCGACGACGGAAGCCCAGTTTTACCATGCGTTGTGCCAGTGCAAAGACATCTTCATCTTTTACGAGTGCTGCTTTCATAGTTCTGTGCTCCAATGTTCATAACGTAATTGTAAGTAGGCAGGCAAAGTCATGTGCGGGTTGTCACTGCCAAATACTGAACTCCACTCTCCAGAAGCGAGCTCTCTGAGCGATCTAACTGGCTTGATATATAGTTCACCTTTGATGATGGCATCAATGGTTTGACTATCGTCAAGACGCTCAATGAAATTCAATGCTTCATCAGAGCCTAGCCAATAGAATGACTCCGCCAGCGTTCCGTTTAGAATTTTCACCCTGATACTGAACACGAGAAGCGCCAGCCGGAGGATGTAGGAGTCATGCCGGACGAAGTTATCCACCTCGGTGAGTTTACGCCCAGGCATGTAGTCAACGATGAAAACAGGTACGTTGTAAGATTTAACAGATTTTGTCAGTTGAGCCAGAAGGTCTTTGTCTTTTAGCACGGAACGATCATCTTCAGACAGTACAAATGGACTGCGGAAAAAAGATTGCGCACGAGTTTCCAAAGAAGCTGCACAGCTCAATAAAGAAATATTTTCATTAACCATTTTCAATCAGCCTCTTCCAGATCCTGAGCACATTCGTTCCGTAGTTCCGCGCTTTTTCGCGCAGTTCCGGGTTCGGTGTGTGATAACTACCAATCGCTAAAACAATGTCATCCGGGGAGTTCTTGATAGCGTTGCATAACACTTTCGCGCCCACGCGGATGTTGGTGTCTACATCCAGAAGATCTTCTGGCTTGCTGACGTACCTGCCGTTCCAGCGGTAGTTGACCTGAGAGATTCCGATATCAGTTACGGTAGACGCAGCCATATAACGCTTAAGCGCTCTTTTCGCATCTTCATAATTTTTTGGATAGTAGGCACCGTAAACTGCATTATTCAGTGCCCAAGGACTTGGAGCGACAAAACCGCCGCCACCGGCACGCTGCTTACTCTCCCACAGAGCTACAGCGTATAAGAGATGTGGATCAAGACCGCATTCATTCTTGGCATGTTTTTCCCATGCCGTTCCTCTTAAATCAACCACTCCAGCATGTGCTGGCATGATTTGAGATGAGAGGATTACTGCTGCCACACTGGCGCTTAACAGTAACTTACCCATTTTTTTTACCCCCAATCCAACCAGAGAGGCTTAGCCTAAGCGGAACCGTTTACGCGGCAGCGCTTCCTCTGTTTGAACCGACTTTTCAGCGTTTACATCGGTATCCCTCTCAGCGGATTGAGTGCCCACTGATACCGACAATGTTTTTTCGCTTCCTGCCTCGCTCTCCATCGACACCGCCCCACACGGCTCCAGAGACTCAATAATGCTTCCTGGTATAACTGATACAGCTTCTACTACTTGTGATGCCAACGACTGAGTAACATTTTGTTTCATTAACTTTGGTTGGCTTTCAGAATAAGACGATTGTAGACCGGTCCCCACCGGCGACGAAATATTCTGCCCTCTTTCTTCTCCTTTTACCAATTTTTGTGAACGCTGCTTATCGTTACCTTTGCCTTTCTTATAAATGGCGGGCGTTGCTTCACGCCCCAACCCTTCGAGATAAGCCCTGTTCGCCAGAGCTACCAGTGCGCTACTTCTTTTGCCTGGCGGACAGGATTCAAGGTACGCAGCGAGCTCGGGACAAAGAATGTCATTAATCGTCACCCGTAACTGCATGGCGCATCCTTATACGTTATGCGTCACCGTAGATGACAGTGTCAACGCCATAGTTCCAAAAACCAATTGCGTTACTGGCGACCGGATTTGGGCTCGTCACTACGCGGGCATTCTGGAAGGCTTCACGCACGGCCAACTCGTAGTAGGGAGCCCCGCCACCTGCTGTCACAATGATGTGGATAGCCCCCAGCGATCGGACATTTTTACGTAGCTCTTTCACTACGCCACCCGCAATCTGAGGAATGACTCTGCTAAGCAGCGGTTTAACTTCAATATGGCGCGCCCCATTAAAGAAAGTTGTCGCATCTTTACGTAATGCAATTTCGACCATTTCCGGCAGATCGTCCCGGCGCTCATGCGGATTTTCTTCATTCAGCGTGCGAACAATCCCTTCAATAATCGTGCTAGTGGCTTTCAAAGAAGAGCCACTGGAGCCCATTACACGACTTCCGTTACTGAAGGCGACGTAGTCCATCGAGAAAAAGCCTGGGTCAATAACCAGAATATTGGATTCTGACAGCTCATCTTCGCTGATGAAGCCTTCGCGGTTCGCAACATCGTTGATGACACCGACTCCTTGAGGGATAACCATGACCTGCTTGACCGTTACTTTCGTGGTCGGATTAATTGCGAATGTTCCCGTCAGTCTCGCGACCAATTTGGAGCGCTCGTTATCGTCGCTAGCAAGCCTTACCGGTAAACCTGTCACTAAGAGGTCAACGGTGTTCCCGACTTTTTCCGCAATCTTCGCCAGAGAACCAAAGTACAATGCCATATACATTTCAGTGGTGTGATAACTGTCGTGTAATTCACGTCCGTCTGGGCGGTCGGTAAATGCTCGCCACATGTTTCCGTTCGGGTATACGGTGACTTCGTGGGCGCGATTGCGCTTCACCAGATTCACGTCTTCCTCTTCTTCCGTCGTGGCATACGCCGGGAAGATTGAGACATCAGGTACGGAAGCAAAAGCATCGCCAGTCGCAATTTTGACGTTGCTATAACCAATATCCACACCACATACGATCGCGTTTTTCTTACTCATTTGTTAACCTTTTATTAACATAATTACAGCTTGTGACACCCTTCAGCCTCCCCTCATCCTTGCCCGCTCATGCTGTTGGCAAGGTGAGGCAGTCGTGATATCACCCCGAAAAATTCGTTCGCCCCGATACAATTGGGGCACATCATATCTATTCAAAAATCACAAAACACCCTTTTTCATCGACAAAACGAGGACAAAAAAGGCCTTAATTTACGTCTACATTTAGCCGCGTTTTAAGGCTAGATTTAGCCCTCATTCAAGGCCTGATTTATCCCTAATTTATGGCTAGTTAAGGCCGCAAATTAGGGCTATCCGTTCAGGGCCAATCCTTGTTATCGACGCAATTTAGCTCCCCTGTTTTATCATGAGCATCTCCGCTGACGAAATAACCTAACCTAAATTTCGGTCAAGTTTTCACCGGTTGGAACGAATTATTTTGATTGAAGAGACCCACCAGCGCCCACCTCCATTCGCGGATATTTTGACCGCAATCTGCGCTTTCCTGGTTGTGAGTTTTTAGACGGCAAGAAGGAAAGCGCCCCGTTTTGAGGACGAAAAACATTGAATTGAAGTGTCGTTTTAGTGCTTAGTGTGCCTGGTGATTAGAAGGTTGAACGGTTTTGAACTCTCATGCCTTTCTTTTCGCCATGAGAGTGCCAATCAAGGGAAATGCCACAAGAGAACTCTGGTGCCATATCATATACGGGATTGGCTCAAAGACAGTGATTAGGCCTCTTCGGGTCCCGAAAACCGAACTTTTTGCAAAAAGGCATTTTCATGTGGCAACTCAACAACTCTGATGCCTTTCTTTTCGCCATGAGAGTGCTAAAACAGAGAAAGAGTCCATGAGATCACTCAGGCGGCGTAATAATATTACTGTTTTTTTGGTAAAACTGATTTTTTGAGCCGATTTTGGGTGTTTTTGCTTTAGCCGGAAGAGATCTCATGTGGGGTAATAATAGGGGTTCCGTTTTTTTGACCTTTTTGAATTTTTAATGTGAGGGTAACTCGATGGATGTGGAAAGCTACATCAAGCATCTGGAGGAAAGCGTTAAAGCCCTGGATAGATCGGCGGATGTTTTGACTGCCGAAGCTACAACGCTGAGAGAGGATTTTTGGAAGCTAGCAACCGCTGGCGGTGAAAAAGCGCACTACTCATTTAACGTTGTTAAGCAGGGTCCATCTGTTCGGATCCGCTGGGCAAGAATGACGCCATTGCGAAAAGCGGGTGGGGAAGTTGCAAGGGTGGTTCCGAAGTATTTGAAGGTGAACAAGGGGGAGAGTTATCCGGCAAAAGTTTTCACGGATGCAACACCCCGTGAATTGACCCTCATTGTTACCTACGAACCGCAGCTTAGTTTGATCCGTTCTGAGATGAAAAAGAACCGAGCAATTCGGCAGCTGTTATCTCGGCGGATAACGGAGAGCAGGAAGCAGCTTTAGCGTGGGGCTTTAGTTGTGTGAACAAAACGACTGGTATGGTTAAAATTAACTTTAGGAGAAATTTGAGTATGTCTCACGAAATCGTTAACACCCATGCAACAACTGCGATTGGTGAAATCTGCGCCAACTTCACTCGCAATCTGGGCACCAAACACGAAGAGTTGCTTTGGGGAATTAAGGCGACTCGTAACATTCTGACTGGGACAGTGGAAACCGTTAATGCTATCGCGAATCACAAGAAGGTCGCGGCAGTGAAGGTTCTGACTCAGGCCGATAGCGATCAGGCTGCACTGGACGTATTTGCGAAGGGACTTCAACGCAACACTCTGGTATATATCCCTCATGCTGATGATTGGGATCAGGATGTGCTCTTGAAGGTGATGTCGCTTTTCGGGGCGCGTCAGTCGAAATGCATGCTGGGCTTCACTGAGCCATCCCGCTTGTGTTTCGGGATCTACATGTTCCTGGTCAGTTATCAGATTGATGCTGAGTACAAGGTCTCACGCTGGTCTCTCAACATGAGCGCACCAATCCACGAGCTTGCTTCCCTTAGTTAATTTAACGCATCGTCTTAGCACATCTGAAACCGGGCACCGTCCCGGTTTTTTGCACCCAAATTTAACCACATCTACTTTTCTCAAGTGAGCCTTCAGGCGATCAGTTAGTGAGCCTTAGGCGACCCTCGGGCTTTCAACGGACCCTGTGGTATCAGGAATGAATTCGGGATAACCGGGTTTGTTTTTTTGCGGAGTCTGTTAGCGAACGGGAAAGGTGGGGAAGTAAACGAAACGAGAAGGCGCGCGTTTGTTTTTGTTTTGTGCATCGTATGGTGGGCTGTGGCGGGTAAGCAAAGAGAGAGCACGGGCGTGATTTGTTGTTTTGTTTTTGTTGTTTCTGGTGTGGATATTACGGGCGATAGATTGGGTGGGAATATTTCTAGGGCGTAAGGCAATCACTTCGCGGGTCGCGGATGGTGGGTTCAGTATAAAGTTTATTGGAGCAGGATGCCTCGATAGAACTTCCTCCGGGGGTTGTTGGTGGGTGTGATGTCATTTTGGATTTTGGGAAGGGATTTCCTCCGGGGGTTTTTGTGTTTTTTGGTTTTCCTCTGGGGGTGTTGGGGTTTTCAGCATTTTTTCCTCTGGGGGTATTTGGCGATCTGGTTTTATGTCCGACCAAAAACGGGCGCAAAACGAGGTGGAAAACCTTTGCCTGAATATTACCCCTGCCATATTCTGCGCTTTGTTTTTCCTCATGCTGTTTTACGGTGCCAAAACTATGCTGCTTATGGGTTGCCTGGCACTCATGGTGGGAAAGAATGGATAGCTTTACGTTGCGGTTGGTTGGCTATCATGCAGTTAGTTTTCCAGATTTCACGTAGCGCAATCAGGGTGGGATGGATGCTTTTTCGGAAGATGACCTACTGAGGTGGGATAAAGCGCCTTCCTGTTTTGTTGTTGTGAATGAGTCGTAAGAGTGGTTTGCCAACAAGAGTATTGCTTTCGTTATCCGTGGGGGATGACGCAAGCACAACGCGATCGGGACTACCGGTCTGAATTTCAAAACATGGGGGTAAGATGAATATCGAAACGCAGAAGGTGCAATCTGAACCAGGTATGTTTGGTAGTTCACTTCCAGCGCCAGGGTCACTGTACTGGTTTAACGTCTCGTTACTGTTTCTGGTTGTAGCGGGTATGAATGCTCTGGCTGATGGGGCATTTCCGAGCCTGTTTATTTGTTTCGCTTTGTTTGGTTGTGCTGCGTATGGTTGGGTCCGGCCATTGACGAACGGAGAACGACGTTTGGTATCCGTACCTGGTTTTTTGTTTTATGCCGGTTGCATGTGGGCGATCATGAATATTCAGCAACATGTGTTACATGAGCCGATTGGGTTTACTGGGACCCTATGTGTTGTGTTGAGTTCATTCGTCGGATTCTATTTGGGTCGCTATACCCGAATTGGGCGTTTCTCGCTGAAACCTCCGACCGTGGAATAATGCGAGCGATAAGCTGGAATTGAAACCGCCTTCATCTGGGCGGTTTTGTCATTTTGGGAACCGAGAACAGGAAAAGAACGTGTTGTTATCCTGTGAGGGGTTGGCCGAGAGAATCGCTGGCAAGTTTGTTTGTCAGAGGATGGCTGGTGGTAGGATTAACCCCAGACAAAAACTCAACAAGGGAGATTCGAATGGAGTTGGTAGGTAAGGTGAAAACAGCAAATGGTTATGCGAGTGCATCGGTGGAGGCTACATTTAGCCGATCGGTGCATGGTGAGCAAGTTGAGTTTCTGGTCACCCGGTCTATGACAGACCATCATCTGGTGGTGACGCATAAGGTTTCTGGCCGGATGGTTTGCCCGATCGACTTCCTGGCAACGGCGTTGGAAGGGGCCGAGTCGGCAGGCCGTAAAGCGCTGGATGCGTTCTTGTTCAGTATAGGGGAAAAGCGTTTTATGGACGCGGTGGGTCGTTCGGTGGCTGCATAATGTGGATCGGAGGAGGATCAAGATCCCCTCTAATTTGCCCTCAGGGCGACTCAGGGCGATTTATGGATTTAAATCTATATACGATTGCACTGGAATCAATAAAATGCGTCTGAGAGACTCTGAGGCGTTTTTAGCGTCTCGCGAGTGCTGTTAGATCTGAATTCAAATTTGGATGGTGCTATGCCTGGGTGTATTCATGCCATACAGAGCGAAAAGCGGATTGAGGCCACCAGCGATGGGAGCACTATCCTGGAACGTTTGGAGTCAGTGGGTATTGTGGTTGAGTTCCAATGTCGCGAAGGCTACTGCGGTTCGTGTCGAGTGCCTTTGCTGGCCGGTACTGTTGAGTACGTGACTCAGCCCCTGGCTTTTGTTAATCCGGGTGAGGTGTTGCCTTGTTGTAGTCGTCCCCGAACTGACGTGAAGCTGGATATCTGATCGGTTTCGCTTTATGCTCGGTGTATCGGTTAGCCCCCTGCTTCAACCGATAATTCATACCCGGTATGATTAAGCGCCACCTGCCTCGGTGGCGTTTTTGTTTCTGACATTTCGCATGCGAAATCAGATTTTATCCCTTCCGCGAAAAATGATACTTTTTTGTGCCCGTTCGCTATTCGTCAGCTAAATACCCCGTGATAGTTTGAGTTCAAGTTAATCAATCACGGAGCTACCAATATGGCACTTTACCAACCGCATCAAGTCTTGATGGCATTTAGCGATGACTGCTTCAGTACCATCCAGGGGGCATGGCGTCCCTTCATCATGATGGCAATTGTGATGATTGAGTTAGCGCTGGTGGTTTGGATCCATGATGGCAGCGAAGAGCTTCCGATAACGTCCTTCCCAGCATTGGCCTTTTCTCTCATCAGTAGCGGAGTTTTAGTTTACGCCCTTCACCTATTGCGGGTTAAGCGCCGGACTAATTACCGTGTCTATCTTTCTTCCGTACCAGCGGAGCTCATTACATTAAGCGCGGAAAAAATGGATACAGTTTCGCGCAAAGAAATTGCCGATTGGCTAGTTGCTCAAAAGGTGACGCTATGACTTTTCTGGGGATGCAGATAACCGGACAGCAAGCTGAATTCATGCAGCATGCGTTAGGCATCCATGAAAATAACCGAGTCAGCAATCGTAACTACTTTCTCGCCAGTGGTCGTGATGTGGAAATTTGGACGGCGCTGGTGGATGTTGGTTATGCCACTGGGCAACCAGCTCCGTCTTGGGTGGGTGGCGGTACCCTGTTCACGGTGACTGAATCCGGTATAGCGATCGCCTTAGCGATGTTGCCGAAGCCCAAAAAAGTGAAACGCAATAATCACTATCCTCAGTACCTGAATGCGGATTGTGGTGACACCTTCAGTGAGTTTCTGCTGGGGCGTCGCGCTCCCCTGGTTGAGCATCGAACCAACGGCGAACGGTACGAATATCGGATGTACCGCGAAAAGTATTGCGAATACTACTCGTATCTCGGGCGGGACGTAGAAGGTGATTGGTCTCCTACCCAGAAAGCGGCCAAAGCAAGTTACAAACTGGCATTAAAATCAGCGCAAGAAAAGCGCAAACAAAATCGGAGCGTTCATGACACTGCCCAAATACACTAAAGAGCAACTCAAAGTCCTTCAGGCCGATACGTCGGGTAATCTGACCGTGTTAGAGCGATCGCTGGTGGCACAGTTGTTGTCCTCCATGCACCTGCCGGTAAAGCAAAGCTTCGCACCTGATTGGATACTCACTTACAGCGGTAAACGCTTTTCCTTCCTGGACATCGACCCGGAGGCAATCGACATTGGAGACATTGCGACGGCGTTGTCTAATATCTGTCGGTTTACCGGCCACCTGGATCAGCATTACAGTGTGGCGCAACACTGTGTACTGGTCAGTCATTTAGTTGAGCCTCATCTTGCGTTTGAGGGGTTGATGCATGATGCCAGTGAAGCATATTGCGGTGACGTGAGTAGTCCGCTTAAGGCGCGGTTACCCGACTACCGAGAAATTGAAGGCCGTGTCGATCGCGCTATCCGAGCAAAGTACGGTTTACCGCTGGTGGAGACCCCAGACGTGAAGGTGGCCGACCTACGAATGCTCGCGAGTGAGATGGGTATGTTTGGCCGTCATAGCGCACAGGCGATGCCAGACCCCGATAAATATCCACCAGCTGACATCATGGGTTTGCGTCTACTCCCGGCTGAGGAAGCACGCGTTATGTTCCTACAGCGATTCGAGTTGCTGTATCGGTGCTGATCTGTAGCATTTATGCAGGGTAACGACTCCTCACAACCATGATGAGGTTTACCGTTACCCTGTCCCAAAATCCCCATCAATCTTGAGTACCAAAATTTTGTTGCCCTTTTGGCTTCGTCAGCTGTTGAGGTCATGGTTAACTATTCACACAAGAATAATTAACAAATGGAGTAACGATGTTAAATCTAATTGCCCGCCTGGCGGAGACTGGTCATCAAGTTTGGTTCGGTGAAAGTGATACGGTGACGGTAACGCAAGATAGTGGTGAATCGCGGGTGGTTCTCGAAAGTATCATCGCTACCGATCCGGCTGCTGTCCTGAACCTACTATCTCGTTATGGAGCCAGCGTTAAGGCCGTAGATGATAAGCTGCTAATCTGGCGTGACGAGAACGGCGATGACTGGGCCTGCGATCGAGGTAATCTCTATCGTGGTGTACGTGATGAATATGGCGTTCGCTGGGAAGTGAAGCTGATACATGGCATCACTATCCATTCCCCGTTCGATGCCGTGTTCTGGTTTGCATTACCCTGGGCTTCCCGCGTTGATGTGAATGTCCATTTCATCGTGGGTGATCCGCTGGTGGTTTCCGCCCCGGCCTACATCACGCTGAATGGTCAATTGGATAAAAATCAGGTTATGGCCTGGGTGAAACTTTCCGGCATGCAAAATGCCACCCGCATTTCCGAACTGTAATACGCCATCTTAACTATGGGGGAAGCTCCCCCATTTTGTACCGCCCTCCCCTATTCAAAAAAATATCTTTTTTTATGCTGATTCACTTCGTCAGCGGTTAACCGTGGGTGATACTGTTTACAGAGGAAGTAAACAAAACGAATAATACTATCGAGGTCACCACTATGAATATGAACGCTATCAGCCAAACAGCAAAACGTCCGAGCCAGACTCCAGCCCAATTCATGCGTATCGCTAACGAATCAGACCTGTTCAAGAAGGGTCGCACCTTGTGGTATCACTACAGCCGTAGTTTCGGTTTTGAGCGCGATCTGGTTCGCACCAATACCCTGCGCCTGGCACAAGGCAGCGGTCTGTCGGTCTCGTTCGTTGAGCGTGCCATCAATCACTATCTGACCCACTGATCCACCAGCATAAGGACAAATGCGATGAGCGCTATCAACGGTACTTATTGGGTTAAGAACGGCCACACCTTTGGTTATACCTTCCCAGAGCAACCAAACATCTTGGGTGTTCTGGCAAGCAAACCGCAATTGGGTGCGTGCTTGTCTATGGAGCCGCAGCTGATCACCCCTTCGGATGATATGCGCAAAGCCACTGTGCAGGACTTCGATTTCTTTCGCGTTGTCGTCCCTTCAGACTTCAGGCCTGAGTAATTCCTTGGTGCTCTTCAGAGCGCCTTCCAATTTGAGAGGCCGTCATGAACAACGAACTGAAAGAACTGATCGCCATGCTCCTGGAAGATGCAAGGCGTATCCAGCAGCTGGAACCAAATGCCGGAACTGCGGCGCGAATTGTAGCGGCTCAAAAAGTGCTTGCACGCGGTGATGATGAATATGCGCTGCCCGTGCTGGTGGCTACATCTTACCGTCTGGCTCTGGCTGAGGCGGGCTACGATTACTCGGTCAATATTGACGGCTCTTTGGTGGTTAAGGATCCGATTGCGTGCAGTAACGGTGCTTGCAAGTGGGTGGAGCACAAAGATGTTGTTCTACGTAGCAACAACGATGTTACCCGTTTCATTGAGAGCAGGAACTAGGAGGCCTTATGTTCCCTCAGGATGTCGAAGTACGTGCACACCGTTACACTCAGGCAGGTGGAAAGCGCATGGTGCAATACAGTACCCCTGGTAATAACGGTTGGCTGATCACCAATGGCGATGCAACTGACTTACCCGATGTGCAAGCTCGACATATTGCGTTGCTCAACTATGCGCGCGATAACGGTACGTTAGTCAAAACCAACGCCTAAAAATCGGTTTCAAAATAACGCTTTCCATACCCTGCTCGGCAATCTGTCGGGTGGGGCGCTTGCGTTTTAATCTCCAGATTTCGCATGCGAAATGTTGAACTGACTCCTTCTGATTTCGCATGCGAAATGTTGCTCATTTTCCGGAACGCTTTTCCCTGAACAGCCGGTTTTCGTTCCCCTATTCTGGCGCTGAAATGACAGTAAATTAATTATTCAAATCAGCAATAATTGTGCCCCAATCGCTTCGTTGGCGGTGAGCCTCATGGGAGAATTTAGGCAGTGAACAAAACAAATAACATGAGGAAATATGATGCATACTTTATCCGACCTTCTCCACTACGCTGGCGTTACCTCTCATAAACTGACTCTGCTTTCCATCCGCGATTATAACGCCTATTGGGGTCGCACTGGTCGCGCCATACGTCCTTTTCCTCGTTACACGGTTTGGTATGACACTGAAGATCAGAATGACCGCATCGTATTCACCTTTGAAGCCGTCCTTAATACTAATCGCACTGCACCAGAAAAGTTGGCAGACATCAGTATTCAAATCAGCCATCACAGTGACTGGGATCCTGTGAAGCGCAAGCTGACTGTCTCTCACCCTGAGCGCTTCCTGAAGGTCGATGGTATGGCAGTAGGTGCTGCTGAGAAGACTAAGTCATTGTGGAAAGAAATCACTGCACTGACTGAAGGCCTTAAACGACATGAAAAACTCAGTTCTTATGAAGTGACATTCCTTGCACCGTAAACATTCAACTCAGACCGCTTCGGCGGTCGCTTACCCTATTCCGTTACTTACAGTGAGGTTCCGATTATGGCTCATATTCAATTCAATAACGCGCAGGAACAAGCGCTCTTCGATGCTCTACTGGCAAGCGCCCTTAATGGGGTATCTACTTCGATTTGGGATCAAAATAGACCCAACGCCCCGCGACAAGAAGACGTGGCGAACGTGGCTTTTGCTCTGGCCGCTGATGCGTTTGAACTGAGAAGGAAATACTGCAAGGTTACAGGGGAGTAGTTCTGAAAAGAGAGGCCACGGGAACCCGTGGTCTCTGAAGCGCAATTAACCCTTAATGACGCCTTGAACAATGAGGCTGGCTGCATCCACAGATACATCACCTTCCACTGTTCTGACCCATACCTTGTGATCTGCATCTGGTGCGCGGTCTGTCACTATCGTACCGACCTGACCGTCGAACTGAACTTGCACACTCCAAACTGGACTTGCGTTTGCCGCTTTTTTCTTGTTTTTGCTGGTGGATTTCGCATGCGAAATTTTACCGTTCTTTTTGCTCTTCAGCCTATCCAACTCGCCTTTCGCGTCTGTGCGGGTAAGCCCTGAAGTGCGTGCCTGGGACGTTAGCTTGTCGGTGACTTGCGGGCTAAGCTCACTTATCTGAGTTAGCGTATACGCGAGATCAATATCAGAAGTTACCCCGTCACGTAATAACTTGATCACGGATTCCGGAGCGTCAACCAAGCGCAGGTGTTTGCTGACGTATGACGTTGGCTTCCCCACGGTCTTAGCGATGTCCTCCCCTGACATATTGTGAAGGCGTTTCAGCTCGTCAAAGGCCAGTGCAGTCGCCAGAGGTTTAAGGCCAGACTGCTGAAGGTTTTCTATCAGCTGACCAATGATGCGCATCTTGTCGTCTTTGGGTGGAGTGCCGACATAGATATCAATGTGTGAATCACCACGCTTCTTGGCGCTTCTCCAGCGTGTTTCCCCCATCCAGATACGGTAACCATTTCGGTCGCGAGGAAAGCAGCGCGGCGGTGTGAGGATACCTACTGTTACAAACGAGTCGGCCATGCCATCAATCACTTCATCATCAAAATCCTGATCTGGACGAACCTGAGTTTCTGCGTAGACTTCGGTTATCGGGACACGGACGATTTGACCTTCAGCCTCAATTTCTGGCCGAGCTATATCACTCATGATCTGGTGAGCCATCCCGTCCCGTTTATCAAATTCAGGGGACTTGTTCTCAATTACCTGATTCACGCCCTCAACGGCAGCTGAGTTCTGCTTATTCTTCATGAGTGCTTTGAATGATTTTTTCGCCATCTGAATTACCCTACCAATTGAACTATTTTTTCTGCTAATGCTTGATACTGGATCGCAGGTCTAGATTTCGAGTCGTATTCGCGGAATGTCAGGCCAAGCTCTATAGCCTCTTTCGCGGTTGCCTGTGCGAAGGAGATATAGGCAAGGATGTAGTCCTTGTTGTAGCCCTTCGATTCGAGTATCTCCACCAGCATGTTTAGGTTATGCGTATCTACTGCGCCTAGGTAACCGTCAAATAACGGTTTACTGTAGTTGGAGACTGTGGCTTGTGTAATGTACGTGCCGAGAAAATGCAGTTTCGGGTTGTAGTTCTTTTTGATTTTCTGCATGTAAGTGATCTGCTTCGCCACAGCGTTACGGGATTGTTTCTCCAGTAGCGTTGGGATCAGCAAGTAGTCTGCTGCCATGTGGCTGGCAACCATCACGTTTGAATACGAAGGCGCGGAGTCGATAAGGATGTAGTCGTAATACTCTTTCAACTGCAACATGCGATCACGAAAATCGAACATACAATCTGAGTGACGATAGTTAATTTCATTCAGTTCGCTGGTGGAGCCGAGGAAGTGACGGCCGTCTTTAAGCTCTATGGGCTGTATAGTGGAATCAGGGATAAACAACTGGTAGGTATTGGCCTCTCCAGGTGTGAACTCATTCTTCAGCGGTTCGCGTTCAATCTCAAGAGGAAGCTCATCAGGAAAGGTTCTTTCTGTCAGGCCGGTCGTCCAGTCTGCGTCTATCATTAGCACTTTCTTGCCTGCCATTTGAAGGTCATAGGCAATTTCATTTGTCGATTGGGATTTGACCACGCCACCTTTTTGACTGCATACAACGATTAGTTTACCCAACGGCTTATCAGCTTTTTTTTCCATCTTCTTTCCTTTAAATTTCGCATGCGAAATTCGGTATAGAAAAATAACGCGCCCCCAGCTCTGTCGAGGTTTAGGCTGGTGCTAAAAAACCACCTCACGCAGGGATTTGCTCGCTATACCGATAATCGTTATTCTTGAAATTATTCATCTTCTTCCTTAATCATACCATGCTCGTAATAAATATTAACCAGTGCGGTAGATATATTTGACTCCTCAGAATCTACAATGCTCTGAAGGTGATATTTCGCATGCGAAATATTGGGCTGAAAACAGTTTTTGGGGTGACGCTCTGAATAGATTTCGCATGCGAAATAATTAAATCCACCAGCTATGTCGTGACTTGAAAAGATTATTTACTTTGAGCTATTTGTCGGCGGACTGTGTTGGTTGATACTGATATCAGATACCTTTTGCGGAGATGCACATGATTATCGGTTCACGATCCTTCCTGATAAACCACCTGCTGAAAAACTTCACAGATGACCAATTAATCGCGCTCGACACGCTGACCATTGAAAATGTAGGAGAGATAGAAACTGACCTATCCCTGGAACGCCTATTAACTGAAGGTGAGCGAGTTCACGTTCTGTGTTCGGTAGTGGAAAACTACGATGTGAATACCGGAGCAGGCTTTAACCACGTCCGCAATGAGAACGCTTCTCTACGCATCCCACAAAAGGAAGCCACGCAATGAATACTGGTTTGAAAACCTATTACTGCATGTTGCCCAACGGAAAGGTGCAATCTCATCAATCTCCGTGGAAACCAACCCATGCAGTGGCTGCGCGAAACGAGTCGCGAGACTGGTATGCGCATTCGTGGTGTTCATCTCAATCGGCAGCTGAGCGCTGTTATGAATTGACCCAGCAAGAGCAGGGCGTAAAAGTGGAAATTCTACGCGTTACTGATGAGGTGCCTGAGAAGTTGCCGTTTTAATTCTTTCTAAATTTGGCAATTTCTTTGTTCTTTTTGCTTCGTCAGCGGTTAATGCTGGGTGATACTGGATTCAGAAGAGGTAAACAAAACGAATAACTTAAACGGAGAAATACTATGTCACTGAATCCAACTCTCGTCGCGATGTTCATCTTCAGTAGTTTCAACGAAACCCGTGTTCCTCTCATTAAGCAGGACGATGATGCTCAAGAGCGCATCGACTTCAACGTAGCTGGTGGCGGTGAAATTGAGTGCGCGGATTGGATCCGTGAGCTGGCAATCGACATCGTTGAAGAGTGCGACGAAACCTTCACCAGCAAAGAAGGTCCGGGTATCTGGTATTACGAAGTAGCTGAAGTCATCGGAGCCAAAATCGCTAACGATGCAAACGAGGGGCACGTTTACCAATGTGACATCGTTAAGTTTGCACTGGAGCAAACCACCAGCTGGGTCAACTCCTAGCCTCCTTCCACCAGCCGCCTACGGGCGGCTCTACTTCACTCACTGAGAACTGAACAATGGTCATTAGCAAGCTGAACGCCGGTGATACCGTTTGGTCTATCACTCGCCACAAACTGGGTAACACAAATATCCCCACCGTTTCCGTTCACCCTGTCCAGATCATCGAGGTCAACGAGACCAGCGTTGTTGCGAGCTGGAATCACAATGCGCCAAAACGGTTCGGCCTGAATACGATTAAGGGCTGGAAGAAAGATAAGCCTGTACTCATCAAACAACTGTTCGGTAGTCAACGACTGGCTACCAAGACCGAGATAGCTGAACTGAAATCCAAGGGGTGACCACCCTGCTTTCACTTCCCTCATAAAGCCGCCTAAATTGGCGGTTTTTTGTTGCCAAACGCTTTGTCAGACGTGCTGTGGGAGGATAATGAATACATGGATGCAGCCAAGGTGGCGTGAGCGAAATGTATGTCGTGAATTTGGCGATATTTCGCATGCGAAATAGTTTCTATCCCTAGATAAAAATAGTCATAAAAAGATACTTTTTTTTGCGTTTGCCTATTTGTCAGCGGTTGGAGTGGGGTGATACTGGATTCACAAGCGGTAAACAAAACGAATAACACAAACGGAGATCCACCATGTCCCAGCAAATCAGCCAGTCCCGCATCACTCTGACTTCTTTGAAAGTTGCCGCGTTCGCAAGTGAAGAAACTTGGTGCTTTGAAGCTAAAGTTTGTCTTGATGGAAAAGTTATCGCTAATGCCCATAACAGCGGCACGGGTGGTTGTACCTTCATCCTCGCAATGGATGGTCAAGATAAGTTGTTAGAAGAGGCTGAAACCTTCGCTAAATCCTTACCTGATCTGGTGTCCGACTTTAACGACCCGCAAACAGGTACCAACATGCTGTTGAGCGTTGATCTGGAAATGCTGGTGGATTGCATCGTTTCTGATATGCAGGCTGAGAAAAAGCTGCGCACTCGCTTCAAACGTGAGTTCCCAAAAAAGTTGCTGTATGTACAAGGTGACGCCTTATATTCCGTGAAAGGTTTTGATTTAAGCAAAACCAAAGATAAGGCCGTGCTGTTCAAGTCTTGTCGCGATCACAACGGTAAAGACATCGTCATTCTGGCTGAATTGACTGAAGCCAAAGCATGGGAGTTGTATAAGAAAACCATGAGCGGCGAATAAAGCCTTCACAGCCCGCTTCGGCGGGCTTTCTTCGTTAGCTGACCTTTGCCCCAGATAATACCTAGACAACCATCCTCAGGAGCTTTCATGGCTATTACTATCACCTATGGCATTCTGCGTAACGCCACACACGAAGAGTTACTCAACAAGGCCTACTCGAACGCAAGCAACGCTCAGGAAGTTGATATCGACGTAGACAAACTGAGTGAAGAAGCTGTCAGCGACCTTCGACAAACCTGCGACCAAATGGGGCAAAAGAAAATTGTTCGCGTCATTGACTCGATCGTCGCAGCAAAGAAGGGGGATTTTTCTAAGCCTGTTGCGAGTTTTCAAGCTTTTGATAGCGTCTTGATTGAATACCTACGGCGTGATGCAAAAGACGGTTGGATCTACCGTCGTGGCAGTGATGGTAATCTGTATGCCGCGCTAGTGACATCCGTTAAACACAATACCAGTGGCAGCTATCGTAACCAGCCACCGTCTGTCGATATCAATATTTCATGGTATGGCTTCGGCGATAATTCGAATCGTGATAAGCCTTATGCCGTCCATACTGGCAGCATTAAGTTTTATGCCCAAGAAGTGGCTCGCCGTCATGTTTCAAAAATCCTGGCCGAGCAAAGTCTTTTCAAAGAAACACCGGAGCTGCGCGCAGAATACGATGAGCAATTAGAACGCTATCACGAGCTGGTTCAAGGCCAGTTCCCACACCAGTTCCGTGCTATCGGTGCGGCAAACAAAATGGATGGGTATGGTAGTTACGACCGTAATTTAAATATAGCGGGTCACAAACTGATCCACGATCTGCCCACCAGCGAGTGCGGGCCTATAAGTGAGGTGGTTGAAACCGACCTCTTGGGTACTGATGAGGTTGATGGTTTTGGTGTGTTGCCCGAAGCTACCGCAGTTCGCTTCTTCGACCTGTCACTCCATCAATATGTCTGGGTGCATTCGAATAATGTCGAGCCATATCTGTACGACAAAAATCTGCGTAACAAGATGATTCTGCCAGAGTCGCATAGCGATTTGCTGGATGTCCTGACCACCGATATTACCGCTTTTACCAGCGACATTATCGAAGGAAAAAGTGCGGGGAATATCATCATGTGCGTTGGCAAGCCGGGGCTTGGAAAAACACTGACCGCTGAAGTCTATTCAGAGCTCACTGAAAGGGCACTGTACTCCATTCATGCTGGCACTTTGGGCATTAACGCTGAAGAGATCGATAAGAACCTAAAAACCATACTAATGCGCGCGCGCCGTTGGGATTGTGTTCTGCTTCTGGACGAAGCCGACGTGTTCGTGATGGCTCGTGGTCTGGATATGGTACATAACGCCGTTGTGGCCGAATTCCTGCGCACGATGGAGTATTTCGACGGCCTGATGTTCATGACATCGAACCGTGAAAACGACCTGGATGAAGCCATCATCCCTCGTTGCGCGGCGATTATTCGCTATGACGTGCCTACGATTGATGACGCCAAGAAGATTTGGCAAGTGATGGCAGACAACTTTGGTGTCGAACTGAGCGCTGATCTGCTAAATCAGCTGGTGGACAGATTCCCAACTATGCCTCCACGCGATATCAAGATGCTGCTGCGCCTGACATTGCGTATGTGTCGAGCCAAACACGGTGATGGGGCTATCCCAGACATTGAGATGTTCCGCCGTTGTGCGATGTTCCGGAGGGTACAAATCCGCTCTAAAAACGAAAGGCAACAAGATGATGCAGCGTGATGAACAAAGCCCTGAGCAGATCAGGGCCGCTGAAATTTGTGATCAATTCGATGCACAGGTGTTTACTGGTGACGCCTTCCTGGGTAAGGAAGAGGCTGCAATCCTGCTGGAACATGCCATGCGATGGCAAAAAGCAGCGTTGGACTCGTTAAAAAGTAATGCCCGATGAAAGATAAAAGCCCCTGATTTAGGGGCTTTATTTGAACCTTAGACCACTAAAACTTCTGGGCCTTTGCTTTCAAGAATACGTAGCATCCTCAATGCAGGGCCGCTTGGTTTCTTTTCTCCTCGCTCCCATTTGGATATGCTCTCTTTCGACATTCCCAATGCACGAGCGAGCACAGATTGAGACATACAATATTTAGTCCGCAACATCTTGATCTCAGAGCCGCTCATCGCTGAAACTTCTTTTATTTTATCGTTAATTTCACGAGCACGGATGGTGCTTTCAATATCTTTAACCAGGCTTTCAGGTGATGCACCAGCTGCATTTAACTCTTTAGCCAATTCAAGCATGTTATTAAGTTTATTGTTCATCAGTAATTTCCTCCAGAATTCCTTTAGAAATTAAATTGTTAATGATTTTTCCATCAAAGTTCAGAAACTCAGCGGCTAATTTTTTATAGGTTTCCAACTCATCATCTTCAATCTCTTTTGTACCTTTGGCATTGACCGTGTTTTTGGTCCATCCATCTGCAAAAAAAAGATGATTGTTTATCTTAAAAAAGATAATAACCCTAACACTTCCACTTTTGCCTTGCCCTTTCATTGCAAGGCGTTTTTTTATCACTCCACCGCCTAAATCAGCTTCAAATTGTCCTTGTTGAACTTCATGAGCAGCATCAAGTAACTGTTTGTCTGTTATAGGTATTTTTTTGGTGCTTCGGACAAAAGATGAGATTTTATAGAACGCCACATTATCTCCTTAAATGGTACTGGTTACTATGGTAACGGGTACTACTTAAATGTGCAATATTTATTAGCCTGCTAACATTAAAAACTTCGTGGGTGTGAAGCATTAGTGAATAATTAGTGCTTTTACGAAAAAGGTAGTTTTCATGCATAACAACACAGAACTGAAAACGAGTTTCGTTATCAATCTACCTACAGACCTGCATAAGGACAGCCAGGCTCTGGTTTTGAAAACGGCTGAAGTTGTGGCTGAAAAAATGCGAGCTACCGAACTGAAGCGGGGGCTCTCGAATGAATGGACAAAACCCGATTGGGGATCGGCTTGCATCAACGATTTTCTCCGGCATGTCGATAAGGGTGACCCGAGAGACCTCGCAGTCTACGCCAGCATGATGATTCACCACGGCTGGACGACGAAAGACGTTGTAAAGAACGCTATCGGCCAAGTTTTCGAACAAGCCAGCCAGGAACTGCGTGAAGAGCTGGAAGCCTTAACACAGCTGCTTCGCGTTGTTTTTGTTGATGCAGGACTGAGTAAGCCTGAATTGCCTATGAATGGGGCTCAAATGTTGTTGCAAGCCGACGACCTCAACGCTGTACTGCGCCAGTCTGCTGTTCTGCCTGAGATGAATTTAGACCATGTTCAGGTGTTCCATCATGCATTTAATAACTTCAGCGACGAGCCGCTTGGGCCGGAAGAAGCGGATAATATTTTGACAGGCTTAAAAGCCGTCGTAAATTCGCTGCAACGCTAAAATAACCTCCGTCTCGGCTGGCAGAGGCCATGTAACTGGTGAAGGAATAAACTATGAGCCAAATCGTGACCGACGAACTACATTTGATGTTCAATGATCTAGGCATCAAAGATAACTTACGCAAAATTCTCCGTGCCATTGACGGTATTCCCAGCGTTCAATACCTTGTGAAAGACGGTAAGGTGTTTGTGTTTGAAAAGCTGGTTTCACTGATGGTCAGCGAAAAATCGACTGAACCGCAAAAAGCGTTAGAACTTCTCGCTCAGGCCTACATCACTCCGATGCAGGCGGTTACCGACTGGAAAATCGTACCGTATCCCTTTGAGGCGATCGGTAATGGCAATTACTGGGTGTTGCACCACACCAAATTCGATGCAGTGATCCCGAAAAAATTCGACACCATCGGCCAGGTACAAGAAGCAATGACAGAATTGCTTTTGGGCCGCTCTATCACACCAGACGCCTCAGAGTTGATGGAGCCGAATCTGTTTTATTTTGAAAGGCAGATTTACAAAAGCATCGTCAGCCTGGCTGATATCCCTTCCGACCCGCTGGCTGAATGGGATGACATGACGACGGACAGTGTCGAAATGTTGAGCGTTGAGCAATACATTCCCGGTCACCCTCTACTGACAGAAATCGTGTTTACGGGGATCGGGGAAGTTTCAGGTAAATGGCAAGGTAAACTTGACTGGATGAACTGTGCTGCTGAACACGACGATGAAGCCATCTCCAGCATCTCATTCCTGCCGCTTGAACGGCTCAACGCCGATTACGCAACGACCTGGGTGCCTGAAGAGGATGACAAACAAGTTATCGCTGCCTTGCAGGAGTATTACCCTGAACTGTCTGGTATTAGTGATGCCGCGCTCTATTTCCTGTACGACGAATTCCAGATGGTCTGTAACCAGGTTTCCGGGGAAGAGCCTATCCGCGATACCGATTTTCTGTTCTATGCGACGGGTACCGCACTGGGTGTCGATGATGACGGTCCGGCTGTTCGTGACGCTGGGAAGATCGCAGTGTATCTGCTCTCCGAAAATACGCCAGCTGAAGCACTGGCTAAAAAAATTCAAGATTACGTTACCCGCGACAAATCCATCCAGCAGTTGATGCTCTGGCGCTGGAATGTGTCGAAGTTTCTGGAGTCCTTTTCAGTAACTGAAAAAGGCGCTGGACAGCCTATTGCTGTATTTTCCGATCTGATGGAAGCCAGCCGAAAATATGGGCATACCTTTGTAACTGTAACGCAGTCCCAGTCTGACTTCGCCTAATTTCGTCGCCCGTTTGGGCTGTGTAACACTATCTCTGTGTTGATGAGCCTACACCTTCGGGTGCGGGTATTTTTAATAACAGAGGACTGCCAATGTCTCAGATTAAACCTTTCTCCTGGCTCATTCGTCTTGACGTCGCCCCGTTGTGGGTCGCTGACGGGTTCTGCATGAACAACCAAACCGCTCTGGATATGCTCGCCAACCAACTGCCATACGCCGATATGAGCTTTGAGCTCGGTGCGGCGGTCATTGCCGGTCCGGATCCGCGTCGCATCGTCAATGAAAACGGCTGGGAAAGTAATCAGGCGGAAGAGGTGAAAATTCGTGCCGAGTCTCCATTCGCCTACCCTGAAAACGAAAATCAAGGTACCGACCTCGTTTCTACGCTGACAGACGCCATTGCCTACATTGATAGTGTTGAGGCAGGTTCTGCTGGTCACACTGATAAATCTGCGGTCATTGCCCGCCTGCGCAGCGCACTGGCGCTGGTGGACAGCTCGGAGTCCATTGTCAATTTCGAATGGCAACCGGCTGAATAAGCCAATTCGCACCCTTCGGGGTGCGACTCTCCCGAGGTGGCACCATGAAACGTGAATCCGAACTTTTCGTTATCCACTACGACAGCCCGTTACTGTCTATCGAATTTCTGAGCAATTTAACATCCCAAGGTTGGACTGATATTCAGCTGGATGCGGATAAACGCCAAGTCGTTGTGTCCCGTTAATCTCGCCCGGCTAAATCAAAAACAGAGGTGATACATGCAATCTGAAAAATTCCTATGGGAAATCTGTGGCTGTTGCGAAGGGCACGGGAAAGTGGATAACCCAGCGTTCTCAGAAGGGTTCACTGGCAGTGAATGGAACGAGCTCGACAATGAGTTTCGCGAAGAGTACCGCAAGGGTACCTACGACGTGCAGTGCCGCAACTGCAAGGGTTCAGGGAAGGTAAAAGTGCCTGATGTCAGTCGCATGACTTTTGCTGAAAAGCGTGTTTTGGTGGCACAGCGAAGGGAAGCTCGTGAAGATGCCGAGTATCGTCGTCAGGCAGCTCATGAATTACGTATGGGGTATTGAACCATGACGCCACGCCAGACGATTGCAGCATATGTGCGTCAGAATCGCACGATTCCGCCAGGTTCAATACTCTGGCTCTATGCTTCAGGGATGGACGATCTCGTCAGTACCGACGAGGTGGATGGTTCTCTGGATGCTTGGCTTGAAAAGATTGGAGCTCCATCCGAACTGACCGTTTATCTGGACACCCCAGAAGGGGATTTTGAAGACGAATGGTGCATTGATACTTCCATACTGAGCCAACCCGTTCCGATAAGAAAGGCCACCGTTCCGGCCAAAGTCATTGCACGCCGCGAGCGAGTCGAGGCTTTCGGAGAAAAAGTGATTTCAACAGCTGAGCAGATCACGCAACTGTATACGGATTACCTTACAAACATGTATCGTCGCGATTTTGGCTATGTAGGGGGAAGTCCTTTAGTGCGTGTAAACTGGGCTGCTAAGCACTCCTGGGGCGGCCATCGGAATATTACGATCAGCCCTGGTTACCTTTATGAGCCTGATTTGGTCGAAATATACGGCCTGCACATGTTTGCATGCCACTTTCATGAATACGCGCATGTTTGCATGGATAAAGAGATTGGATCGTTCTACTCCAGCAACCGGCTTGACCACCTTAAGGCGCTTGTGGCGCATGAACTGGCTCATTTTCTGCAATCCAATACACACTCTCGAAACTTCACACAAGCAGCCACGCAACATCTTCCTCGCCTGGATTACAGAACACCACACGGGGAAGGGTGGCAATTTTTGTATCGCTATCTGAAAAAGCCCCTCAATTTGCGGTTGAATTAATTACAGTTTTAATCTCTAACATTATACCATTGCATCAAAGTATGAATTCCTGATTTTTGGAGAAAAAATGTATTTAATAATGACGATTCTATTTATGATCGCAGCAATATTTTCCTTCGCAAAAACAATGAAAGTTGTGCTAGAAGAGGCGAGCCATGACAAGGAAAAACGTATGGCGGCTATCAGACAAGTAAAATTTACTTGGCTATTTTATGTTCCGGCTTTCTTTCTGCTCCTTGCTCCATTCATCAAATCATTCATGGATGCAGGTTCCGAACAGATGGATCAATCTAGCTCCAATTTACCTGTTTGGCTTTACCTGGCTGGTGGCCTGTACTTGCTGTTTGGTGCCGCACTTTTATTACGCAACGCCGTGAAAGAAAAAACACTCGGACAGATAGGTACTATCCTTAATATCCAGATCCTTCTGTGGGTCGGCCTTTACAGCATATTTGCGGCCTATGACCACTTGAAGTTTGCAGATGAACACTTTGGGATAATGAGCACCCGCCTGATAGAGATCGGAGGTGTGAAAGATGTCACTTGTGAGCAAGACCTGATGTTGGTTAACTTCACAGAAGGTCAAGCCACCCCAATGCAATGGCGCTGCCCGACAGGTTTCTCTTTGCTGAACAAAACGAATCGACCTTTCGTTCCTTGGCCGAACTACTCGGAAGGGAAAAGTGAACAGCTTGCCGCAGCAATGAACAAAATCATGACTGAGGCGAAAGCCAACTCACAGTAACTTTCTCTATAGGCCAGCATTGCTGGCCTTTTTTATACTTTTCCCCTGCCCATAAAAAGTAATCTAAAAAAGATTATTTTTTTCCGCTTTTGCTATTCGTCACCGGTTCACCCCGTGTTTAACTGGATTCAGAAGTAAGCATAAACACGTAAACAACCAATAACAAATGCGGAGTAACTATCATGACTATCAACGTACAACAAATCTTCCAAGCTTCTCGCAACAGCCAACTGATGGGTGATCTGGGTGCTATTATGCGCCAGATGGACAAAGCTCCACCTACCCTGCGCGGTCTGAGTGACTTCGTTTCCAAAGAGCGCAAGTCAGCAACGAACAGCGCCCTGTTTGAAGAGCTGAATGTTGGCCGTAACAACGTGTACGCCGTCAGCGTGTCTTGGTTGTACGTTGAAGAGGGTCTGAACCTACGCGAGGTTGATGTAGAGCGCGCTGAGATGTTCAAGAACGCCTACCTGAACCATCCAAGCAGTGTGCCTGCTATCCGCGTTAAAGTGGTTGTTGTGGACGGTGTGACTCGCCTGAAAATCATCGATGGCCACCACCGCTACACCGGCCTGATGGCCGCAATCGCTGAAGGCGCAGTATTTGAAAAACTGATCATAGAAGAGTTCGAAGGCGGAAAAGACGAAGAAGTCTTCAACATGATCGAAAGCGCCAACACCAAGCACCTGAAAATGATTGAGCGTGCTGAAGGCTTCCGTCGTCTGGTTGAGTGGGGCCATGAAATCGACGTCATCGCTCGTCGTCTGGGCCTGTCTAGCGTCACCATTCGTCGTAGCCTGATACTGGCTAAAGCCGAAGAGCGCGTTAAGAAGCTGGTGCGTGAAGACAAGGTATCTGGTGATGTAGCGATCGACGTTCTCACCGATTGCCAAGGTACCGACCGTGATGCCTACGATATCCTGATTGCCTCTTTGGCAAAGGCTGAGCAAGCCGGTAAAACCAAGGTGACAGCACGTTACGTGTCTTCGCCGAAGAAAACCAAAGTAAAACCAAAGGTTGTACGCCAAACTTTCGAAAGCTTGCTGCCAACACTGGATCAACTGCGCTCTCAGATCCCACCAGCGCCAACAGCTGAACACGAAAACCAGATTGAAATCGCTGAGACCGTACCGGAAGAAGTGATACTGCGTCTGAGCCCAGAAGTAGCCCGCCAGCTGATGGCTGCACTGTCCGATGTGGAAGCGGCCAAGCTGGAAGAAGAAGCAGAGAAAGCGGCTCAGGAAGCCGCTGATGCGGAAGCTACCGAAGAAGCCACTGAGGCTGGTGAAAGTGAAGAAGATGGTGACACTGAAGCCACCGAGCAACAGTAATCACCATTGCGAACAAGGCCGGGAGACCGGCCTTTTTTATCTCGCTTCACGTTCTATCGCCTTGCCGTGCTCATTGAGGGATGACACCGCAAGCGACTTTGGGGGTAACCATGAACCAGACTCTGCCTATGCTGCAAAAAATCACTATCCGCATTATTGACGACGCTTCTCTGGAAAAGCTGGCCGTTGACCATTATGAATGCCGGGGTTGCAAGCCTCGCGCATTAGGCAAAACTCACGCTATTCGCCGTAAAGGTAAAAACGCGGACACGTTTCTGGCTCGCATTAAAGTGAACTACGTCCGTCAGGTGTTGAGCAACTACGATCACGACAAAGAAAACGCGTGCCGCGCTGACGGTCGTGAGCACGAGGCTCACTGCATGAATCAGCAATTGTACCTGGCAATCGCGCAGCACTATCCACAGCTGGCGAGTGAATGTGAACGTCAAATCGCCCAACGTTCCGCGCTGTGAGGCCTGCCATGAAAGACTTGAAAAAACGCTTTGATAGCCAATCAAATGAGCAGGATATGCGCATGGCTGGACTTCGAATGCCACCTCACTCACTTGAAGCGGAGCAGTCTGTCCTTGGTGGGTTGATGCTGGATAACGAGCGGTGGGATCTGGTCTGTGAACGAGTGGTGGAAAGCGACTTCTTTACCCGTGCTCACAAAAATATTTTCACCATGATGCAGCGACTGATGGAATCAAGCCGTCCGATTGATTTGATCACATTAGCAGAAGCGCTGGAACAACATAGCCAGCTTGAACAAGTAGGCGGTTTTGCCTATCTGGCTGAACTGTCAAAGAACACCCCTAGCGCGGCGAACATCTCCGCCTACGCAGACATTGTGCGTGAGCGAGCTGTTGTGCGTGAAATGATAGCTGCGGCCAATGATATTGCAGATGCGGGATACGACCCTCAAGGTCGCACAAGCGCGGATTTACTCGACCTGGCCGAAAGCCGTGTGTTTCAGATTGCAGAGGCTCGCACCAGCAAAGACAGCGGACCGATGAGCATTGATACCATTCTGGAGAAAACAGTGACTCGTATTGAGCAACTGTACCAGACACCACACGACGGGGTTACGGGCGTCGATACCGGCTACACCGATCTGAATAAGAAAACGGCAGGGCTTCAAAAGTCTGACCTCATTATCGTTGCCGCGCGCCCTTCAATGGGTAAGACGACGTTTGCGATGAACATGTGCGAAAACGCAGCCATGACACAGGATAAGCCCGTCATGATTTTTAGTCTGGAGATGCCTGGTGACCAAATCATGATGCGTATGCTGGCCTCCATGTCCCGCGTTGACCAGACAAAAATTCGTACCGGCCAACTGGATGATGAGGATTGGGCGCGTATTTCCAGCACGATGGGTATTTTGCTGGATAAGCGGAACATCTTTATCGACGACAGCAGCGGCCTAACACCGACTGAACTACGCTCGCGAGCACGGCGAGTGTACCGTGAAAATGGTGGACTGAGTATGATCATGGTGGACTACCTTCAGTTGATGCGTGTTCCCGCGTTGCAGGACAACCGAACACTAGAGATTGCAGAGATATCCCGCTCTCTGAAAGCGCTGGCAAAAGAGCTTCAGGTGCCTGTCGTTGCGTTGTCTCAGCTGAACCGCTCACTGGAGCAGCGCGCAGATAAGCGACCGGTGAACTCGGATCTTCGTGAATCGGGTTCGATTGAGCAGGATGCGGACCTTATCATGTTCATCTACCGTGACGAGGTCTACAACGAGAATAGCGAGCACAAAGGCGTGGCCGAAATCATCCTGGGTAAACAGCGTAACGGGCCTATCGGATCGGTGCGTCTGGCCTTCAACGGGCAGTGGTCGCGGTTTGATAACTACAGTGGACCTCAATACGAAGAATATTGATCTTCACTAAGCTAAGCCGGGCCATGCCTGGCTTATTCGTAAAATGCGAAATAATAAAAAATTATCATTAAAATACCTTCAACTTACTTGGCACATTAATACCTAATTTTTCTATTTCATTAAAATAAAATGTCAATTCATGTCTCATTGCTTTTAGACAATCCCCAAATATAATTGCGTTAGCTCCAGTTTTCGACGTCATATTCATTGCTCGGCCTATAGCTCCGGATATATCACTTAATATTTTCTTGATTGAACTATCGAAAATAACTTTCTTTTTTAAATCGGTTATAAAGTTTCTGGTTTCTTTCATTGATTCAATGCAGTGAGGAGGAAATTCGAAAGCTTCCGGCAGATAATAAACTCCTTTATCTTCCATGAAATCAATTAGATCTGAAAGTAATTTATAATTTTTCGTATACCTTAAAACTAATGGCATAGATGATTCGTGGCTTAGTATCATCCCAAAAAGCCGCTCTCTAAATTTTAATTTCCATTCAGCTAGTAACTCAGGCGGAAAATCAATGCCATTATTTTTATCAATTGCTGTGTGGCAGTTTGCACAAAGCCAAATACCGTTTTCTATTTCATTGCTGTTTTTGTTTCCATCTATATGGCGAGCTGATCCTTCCTTTTCACCTGCAATATGAGCACCTTCACCAGTCTTTATTTTTTTTATTTCCTCTACTAATGATGGGCCAATAGTCAGACAATAGCAGTCTGGGTTGTTGCATATATAGGCAGAATTCAATGCAAGTTGTTGTGATATTTTGGGGGGGAAAGCCATTAAGATCTCCAGTGTCAACAATATTAACAATTAAATAATTTATCCTTAATTTCGTCAGCTGTCACCCTCATGAGAAAATCACCTGTAAACAAAACAAATAACAGGTGACTTATGCAGCATTCCTTCAACTTTGACAATCCGGTACCACCTTCCATATCTGTCTTAAAAGCAGACAAGTGGCAGGCTGTCTGGCATACGCTGAAGGAGGATGCCGACCTGAATTATCGTGATGCCAGTCGCGGGGTTAGCCTGTCTGACCTCATCAATGATGGCACCGCTTCTATCTACCAAGCCCTTACTGATAATTGGACGATCTCTCTCGCCTAGAGTAGCGGTAAGGACTCCGAGGTTGTCCTACACTTATTCCTCATGGCGTTGGTGCGCGCAGTTCGCGCTGGCATTCCAATCAGTCAACACCATTACCTTTGGCATACCGATACGGGTATTGAAAACCCAGAAATTCGCTGGCTCGCCGATCAAAAGCTGGCCGCTCTGGAAAAATTCATAGAGCAAGAAGACCTGCCGCTGTCTATCGTTCTCGCTAAGCCGGGGCTCACCTCCAGCTGGACGGGCAGGATACTGACGGGGCGAGGCTTACCGACGTTCACCAACAGTTCGGTACGCCAGTGCTCTAATGATTTAAAAATTTTTGCGGCCAAACGAGCCAAAACGGCATACGTAAAAAACCTACCCAAATCCGTGCGTGAACGGGTTTGTTTGCTGCTGGGAAGCCGGGACGCAGAAGGTGCTATCCGTGCCAAAAACATCGCATTGAAAGGTGGTAGTGCAAGCCGGGTGAAAGTCACAAAAGAAGGGGGTGAACTGTACCCAATAAGGCACTGGTTACAGGGCGACGTGTGGGAATTTCTGCTGAGCGCAGGTAGCGCCCCAAAATACCTGCTACCCAGCTATCTGGAGAACAATAACGACACCGCTGAGCTCTACAAAGCCGCAACAGGGGAATGTGTCTGGTCTGGATCTGAGAAAAAATCCAGCGAGGCATGTGGAAGCCGGTTTGGTTGTTGGGCATGCCAGGCTGTCGGGCTCGACAAATCAATGGAGAACCTGCTGCGTTCGGATGACGATCGCCACGGCTACATGGCTGGCCTCAACCGTATTCAACGGTTTCTGTCCAAACGTCGCAATGCGTGGGAGGACAGGCACCCTGTAGGCCGCACCCTGTATGCAGGGGGATTCATCAAGGTTCAACCCGATGTCTATTCACCGCGTTTCCTGGAGCGTTTGCTGCATATCTGTTGCAGCATGGATTACGTCGAGCAACTGCGCGCCGATGAGATGGCCGAGAAGCTACGATCGGGTGAACTGGAAAACACGGCACATAACCGGCGCATGGCTTCACCTCAATTCCGCATTGTCAGTGAAACGGCGCTGATCCACATCGACTTTATGTGGTCGTTCCATCAATTTAACGATAAGCCGTTTCATGCTCTGGAAATCTATCGCCGTGTCTGGGTAAAAGGTGAGCTGGATCTGCTGGACGATGAGCCGGGTATGCCTGTCGCACCGAAAGCACCCATGCCCAAAGCGTTATGGGTCAAGGTCGGGCAATTTGGTGATGACTCTGGCATCGATGGTCTTGCCGATCCCATCGCTGAAATGGCCTACTTTGACGTTGGTGACGATGAGCGAGCCAGCCGCGTTATTAATACGCCGAACGGAAAGCGCCGGGTTGTTAGCTTCAGTGAAGACAGTGAAGTGACCATCGACTCGGATGCCGCTGAATTCATCATCTGGGAGGAATATCTTCGCTTGCGTAATGCCGTGCTGGCCGGGCAGTACACATCCGGCAGTGCCGCGCAATTCTACCTTCGCTTTGGCGCTGTTTCGTTGTGCAAAGGTAAGTCAGCACTGTACAACCGCATGATGCAACGCGGGCAAACTTATCGTGTGCTGGGCTTGAACGGCCACCAAACAATGGATGGGATAGCGTCTCGTAAAGACCTCCGCGTACTGACAACTGACCACTATCAGTCGTTGATTGCCAACAGGGTTAAGGCCAGTGTCATTCGCTTGCGCTGGTGGGCAAACTTGGCCTTTACGATACAGTATCACCTGGCTAATCGAACCTCTACAGGTCAGTGGATCCGCGCTGTTTTAGCTTGTGAGGATGAGCAGTCTGTACTGCAAGAGAAAAACAGAGCCAAGAACAATGTTTCGGTTTTCGTGATCGGTCATACCAGCGCCTGGTGTTCATTGAAGCTGAGTGCGCCTGGGACATCCACAGAGCGAGGGTTTAGGCGATACCACCAGCACACGCGTCGCAACGCATTTAAAAGCTGCCAGGGGCTCTCACCTAACTTTCGAGACATGATCATCAATCAGCTGAAGCTGGAATACCTCCGCATGCTTTGGCGACTGGATGATGGTTTAACTCTGGAACATGACTCCAATCCTATCACTAAAATGGCTGAACAGGACGCGGTTGCGTTGGGTAGGCATCTTCGCCTTATGGTCAGGACGATGGACCGCTTCGTTCAGGGGACTGCATGAGGCAGTTCATTTCGCCAGCGGTTCCGATTGAGTCAATATTGAGACAGGCTATTCATGCAGGATATGAATTATGAAAACGAATGTGACAAACGTGCTGCTAAATGGCGCGCTGATGATGATTTTAGGCAGTACTCTGGTCGCAGGGTTCGTGGTATCACCCGGTCAAGCGCATCGCCAGGAGAACGCCGATTCGGTCATAGCTGAATATTGGGTGGATATTGAAAGCCGTGACGGACTCAGTCTGTATAGCAACAAAAAAAACGTCCGCGTAGACGTGGTGGGTGAGGTGCCGGATGAAAAAGATTTGCCTCTGCCCGGCGAACGCGTCGCGTTGATGTTCTACGAGAATAGCCAAGCGCAGATGTGCCAAGACAACCGTTGTATGGACGCGGAAGTCATCGTGAAAAAACCTGCTTTTTTAGGAGGGGTGGATGAGTAATGCCAACGGCAAACAACTGATTAACTACCTGAAATTAATTAGAGTGGAAAAGTTTCCACCGGGGATCTGCGTTAAGGCACTCACTGTTTTTGAACGCGATACTTTGCGCGTAGCTTTAACCATGATGGCACACTGGAACAATTATCCTGAGTCGCCAGTGCATATGCGGCCCGAGTGGGCGGCTCAGGTGTCTCGTCTTCTGATCGAGGTGATGAAAGAGCGGGACGAACTGAAGGGCCACTTAAATAGACTAGGGTTAGAAATTCCTCAGAAAGCGCTTGAGGTATCTGAACTGACTTATCAGCAAATCTTGGTTAAGTGTCAGGTTGGCTGAACAACATAGAGGTTAACGATGAGCTACAGTAACCCAGAAATTGACGTGTTGGATAATCAGAATATCTGCGTTCCCGGAAGTGCGATATTGAATCCGAAGTGCCCGGTGCCAGCCTTTCATTGAATGAGCAACTGGCGCTGATTGATTTTCGCCTGGGGAACTTCAATGCGGAGGTCCTGCCGCAATTTATCAAAGAAGTGGCTGACGAACTGGGGTGTAAGCCGGATAATGAAGCAATGTTGCAGTCGATTGATGACCTGCGTGTTGCTGCGGGCGAGCGTGAGACTATGGCACGACGAGCAGGTGTGACTGTCAGTGAATTAAACCTGGAGTTGATCCGCTCGGAAAGTGTTGAAAAGGCCATTCCAGAAGCAGTGATCGACCAAGTCTGCCTCATTGCAGCAGAAATTCACAATCGTGGACAAGGCGTGGGGGATGAAAAAGCCCAAAGCACCATCGATCGAATTCGTGAAGTGTTAACCAAAGTCGGTCAGTAATTCCTTCGGGTGGGATCGCCCACCCATTTCCACATCCCTACATTGTTTTTCATTTCGGTTCCTTTTACCACTTTGTCAGCGGTTAGGGTGGCTTGATATTGGAAGCCTGATATGCAAAGGATAAACATCAATGAATTACTCGCATTTACCTATGCCTACCCGTGAGGCACATTACGCCTTCCTGAAGTCTCACTATTTGTCTGCGCGCTTTGAGGGCCGCAACAATGCTTCCTGGGGAGAAGATTATTCACGCCGTATTGCTGAGAGTGAGTATCTCGAATTAGAGAAAACGGGCTACACACTGATCTCAGATCACGAGTCTGCATCCCGACAAGCTGTGTTCTATCACCGTTCGCTGATCGGATATGCTTCAATGTCTGAAATGTGCGATAGCGCTTGTAATGCGCCAGAAGCTATTTGTGTGCAAATTTCTGTTCCTGCCCAATTAGCCCCAAAGATCTCAGAAAAATCGCTTAGTGAACTCTTGGCGAAGCTTAAGCGGGATATCATGGGTACGTTTCCGTTGTGCCGAGTTGAACTAACATCGGGCTCTAAAGAGCTTTATATCGAAGTATTTCAGACCGAAGAAATGATCTCAAAACAGATCGAGGGTTTTGTAAATACGATTGTGCTGCGTTGGTCTCAAGGATATTACCTATGAAGCTAAAGAAACTTTATGTGCGGGTTGAACTCCTGAATAATGGTAATATCCACATATCCACAGGATAGTTTCAATACAGTTCAAATAAGATTGAGAAGGTCAAAAGAGATCCTTGATCGCTGGATCTCTTTTGCTGCAACGCTTTGAATGATGATCGTGTTGACGCTAGACGATTTATTATCGACGCTGGACTATAAATTGTTAACGCTAGACGAATTATTGAAGATGCAAGACGATATTTTGATGTTGCTAGTCGATTTATTGTATTAGTTATTCACATCCTTTCCAATCATAACAACGCATTGTTTTAACAGCAAAATAATCCATCACTTTAAAAATCTATTTTTTTTATCCACAAATTTAAAGATTAAATGATCCTTTTCTCTTGAAAAAGTTATCCACATATCAACAGGATAGTTCCAATAATAAATTCAAATGAGATCATTTAAGGTCATAAAGAGATCCTCGATCTTGCAACTTACTAAATCTAAAGTGTTAATTTCATATTCATGTTGATGCTAGACGATTTATTATTGATGCTAGATGATATTTTGATGACGCTAGTCTATTAATTGTTGATGCTGGATGATATTTTGTTGACGCTGGGCTAGATTAGTCTAAACTTACGCACATTAGGATCCTTGCATTAACGTTATGATGTATAGTGCTAAGTTATGATCCTTTTTTAAGTTGCCTTTTTTAATTCACAGCCACTCAGCAATTAAGTTGTGTTGATGCTGGGCGATAACAATAAAACGTAATCCAATAAGGAAATCATGAGTAAACCAACTAAAACCGGTTACTTATCTGTCTCTGAGATAGAAAAAGAAAACGGGGAAGTCCATTACCTTAAACCAAATGGATCAAGTACAGTTCAGCCGATAGCATTATTAAGGCTTGGTTTATTCGTCCCTACTGCAAGAACGGGTTCCAGGGAAGCTACAGGAATGGATGCTTCGGATGATCTGACTTTGCATTTTGCAGAGAAGGAAGGTTACTCCGATATACAGATTACTGGTAGGCGATTGGATGTAGAAACTGATTTCAAAGTTTGGATGGGTATCGTTTCTTGTTTATTTGATTACAAGCCTAATTCCAAGGGATACGCAGTTATTCCTTTTGATGAATTCATAGAAAGATGTGGCTACCCGAAAAGTCGCCTATCAAAGCGTTTTAGAAAGCTGATTGAAGATTCTATATATCGACTAGCATCAACAACCATGAAATTTAGTCGCGCCACAGATAACGATAGAATCAACTCTCATATACTTCATCTTATAGAGGCAGGGAAGTTCAGCCATGAAGATGACATGGTTCATATCAAGCCTACACCTGAATTAGCGGAGCTTTACTCCGTTGATTATAAAAAAATTCTTAAAGTAAGAACCCTTGAAAAACTCGGAAGAAAAGAAACGGCTAAAGCTTTGTATCTTTTCTTAGAGGCCCTCCCAGAAAATCCTTATCCGATCAGTATGCAGCGCTTAAAGGACCGTCTAGCTCTAAAATCTGCAAGCAATGTTCAGAACTCTGTTATACGTAAAGCTATGAAGCAACTCGAAGAGATTGGATATCTTGAATATACAGAGAAGAAAACAGGGCACAAAATCGAATTCAAAATACACAAAAGAAATCCATAAGAATTGTATTGTTATAATTAACAAAAAGTTAGAAGTTAAGTATTGATGCAATATGATGTTTGTTGAAGCAAGACTATTTTGGTGTTGATGCTGGACGATATTCGTTGAAACAAGACTATTTTGGTGTTGATGCTGGACGATATTCGTTGAAACAAGACTATTTTGGTGTTGATGCTGGACGATATTCGTTGAAGCAAGACGATTTTTGGTGTTGATGCTGGACGATATTCGTTGAAGTAAGACGATTTTTGGTGTTGATGCTGGACGATATTCGTTGAAG
>CANQXU010000005.1 GCA_947627865.1 uncultured Paenochrobactrum sp.
CAACTGTACAGTTTAAATTGAGGGATTTAAATATTAGGGGGTGGTAATGGTTGATGATCTAGTAGTAGATCTGTCGCGGCTTCAATTTGCAGCTACCGCGCTTTATCATTTTCTTTTCGTACCGCTGACATTGGGGCTGACAGTATTGATCGCCACAATGGAGACCGTCTATGTGACGACAGGTCGTGAAGTTTATAGGCGCATGACGCAGTTTTGGGGTAAGCTGCTTTTAATCAACTTTGCACTAGGTGTTGCAACAGGGCTGACAATGGAGTTCCAATTTGGAACGAATTGGTCATTTTATTCTAGCTTTGTCGGCGATGCATTTGGTACGGCATTGGCTATTGAAGGGCTTATGGCTTTCTTCATGGAGGCCACTTTTATAGGTTTGATGGTCTTTGGTTGGGATAAACTAACCAAAATGCAGCATTTGGTGGTTACTTACCTTGTGGCTCTTGGCTCAAATCTTTCTGCTTTATGGATCCTTGTGGCAAATAGCTTTATGCAAAGTCCCAAAGGCGCAAGTTTCAATCCTGTGACGATGCGCATGGAATTGACGAGCTTTTTCGATATGTTCTTCAATCCAGATGCGCAGGCTAAATTTGTGCATACAGTCCTTGCCGGCTATGTAACAGCAGCGATTTTTGTCTGTGGCATCAGTGCGTTTTATATGTTGCGCAGCCGTCATATGGAGATTGCAAAACGTTCATTTCGTATTGCTGCTTTATTTGGTGTTTTGGGAACAGGTGGGGTCTTAACGCTTGGGGATGCCCTTGGATTCGTCGGTGCCCATGCTCAGCCAACCAAGCTTGTTGCTATGGAGGCGCTTTGGAAGACAGAGGAAGCTCCAATGTCTTTCAACGCGGTAGCGATACCCTTGCAAGACGAGCAGAAGAATATATGGGCAATTAAAATTCCTGCTATGCTTTCCATTTTGGTCACGCATTCTCTGGATGGGACATTGCCTGCTGCGGATGTTTTGGAAGAACAAGCCAAAGTGCGTGTTAAAAATGGTATTCCTGCGGTCATGGCGATGCAGGTTTTAAGTACTGATCCGACAAATGCTGAAGCCTTGGCACAGTTCGAACAGCACAAAGCTGATATGGGCTATGGCTTTTTGGTGCAGCGCTATGCACCCGATGGCGATCTGACACGTGTGACTGAGGCGGATATAGCCAAGGCAGCGCGTGATACCATCCCAGAAGTATGGGTTGTTTTCTGGGCATTTCGCATGATGGTTGGTCTTGGCCTTTTGATGCTTGGTTTCTTTGTTCTTGCATTTATTTTGACATTAACAAACACAGTTCAAAACTACCGTTGGTTTTTGCGCGCTTCAGTATGGATGATACCGGTTCCGTTCATAGCTTGTGAGATGGGCTGGCTGGTTGCTGAAGTGGGAAGACAGCCGTGGACTGTTTTTGAGATATTGCCGACATGGCTATCTGCATCCACGCATAGCGTAACCTATATGGCTGTTTCATTGGCAGGTTTTGTCCTTCTTTACACAATCTTTGCGATTATTGAGATGTTTCTGATGGTGCATTTCATCCGCAAGGGACCAGAAGACGCAAGTGTTGAACCAGGCTCGGTAGCGCCTGTCACTTCACCAGCATATTAATAGGAGGCTGCTTTGGAGTTATATCTAGTACTTCAATTAATCTGGTGGCTGTTACTCGGTGTGCTGTTGACTGCACTGGCCATTATGGTTGGTATGGATATGGGCGTTGGCACAATATTACGATATGTGGGGCGCAGTGATACTGAACGACGCGTTGCGCTCAATATTATCGGCCCTCATTGGGATGGGAACCAAATTTGGTTCGTACTCGGCGGTGGGGCAATTTTTGCTGCATGGCCATTGGTCTATGCAACAGCCTTCTCAGGGTTTTATATAGTCATGTTGGTGCTCTTATGGAGCATGATTGTGCGCCCGCTTGGCTTTGAATACCGGAGCAAGATGCCGTCCGAGCGTTGGCGGAATAATTGGGATTGGACACTATTTATTTCCGGTTTTGTCCCAATGCTGGTATTTGGTGCTGCGATTGGCAATATATTGCAAGGTGTTCCTTTCCACTTTGATTGGAAAATTACTTCCTATTACACCGGTAGTTTCATTGCCCTGTTCAATCCATTTGCAATATTATGCGGTTTACTCTCGGTTTCACTATCCATTTATATGGGTGGTGCAATATTGATGAATGGTGCAATTGGTGAGATCGCAATACGCGCCAGAAAAGCGGCCTTATTTGGCGGCATTGCAGCTCTCATTTTATTCAGTATTGGCGGTTTGTGGGTGTCAGTCATGGATGGCTTCCAGATTGTTAATTCCCCAGCGCCAGGTGTACCGCAAACACCACTGCATCAGGAAGTGAGTGTCGTTTCAGGTGCTCTACTGTCAAACTTCTTTAATTATCCTATCTTATGGGCCGCCCCTCTCTTGGGCTATGTTGGATTGGTTCTCGGCCTTCTGTCTCTTGCGGGACACCGTCCATTTATCGGTTGGTGGTGTGGTGCAATTGCATGGATTGGTGTGATCAGCACAACTGGTTTCGCAATGTTTCCGTTTCTTATGCCATCAATATCCAACCCGTCACATAGTTTGACCGTTTGGAATTCAGGTTCAAGTGAGTTGACATTGCTATGGATGCTTGGGTTCTCATGCGTCTTTATTCCGCTCATCATTTGGTACACAAGTTGGGCTTTTTGGATTATGCGCGGAAAAGTTGACGATACTGATGTCAAATCTTCCACCCATGCATATTAAGGAGGCGGTGATGAGTGTGTTTTGGCGCTTTGTAATCGCAATGATCATTGCCGTTCTTGCGATCCTAGTTGGTGTTATTCTTGGTGATTATGGACCGTGGTATTTATCGTGGTTGTTAGGTACTGGGTTTATGATTCTCGTGGCGGCACTGGGGGGTGTATTATTCGAAGAACAAGTGGATGGCGTAGCGCTCTCTTCAACAAAAGAGGCTAATACGCACGAGTAAGGTTGGTTTACTGATTATTATCATTGCTGGAGAGGCAAGATAATTAGAGGGATGCGAATGGGGGACTAAATGGCTACGGAAATTACACGTCGTGGTTTTATAAAGCTTGGCACGATTGCTGGAATAACAGTCATGCTAGGCAAGTTTCCGTCTGCAAACGCACTGGAAGTTCATTCTGGTCCAACCAGTACTGATTGGATTGGCAAGGACGGTAAAGCGCGTTTTAGATGGGATGCAATCCGGAAAGTAACCGGTCAAAAGAATTTTGCGAGGGATTACCGGTCACGTAACCTTGCAGGGTGGCCAGAGAAACAGGCTTATGCGTTCATGCTGAAAGCGACTGATGCAAGTCGCGTGTTCGAAGGCGTGAATTTAAGTGCTTTAGGGGCAGATCTGCAACCTGACAGGCTGGTTTTGCATGAAGATCTTGTCCGTGACGGGCTAAGTATGCCGCATGATACCAATATGGGTGACCGCTTTTATGGAACCAATATTCTGCTTCCAAAAGGTACAACTTCACCTATTCTTGGCCATCCCGTTGCTATTTTGATCTACAAAGATTTTGATCGGTTTGATGCTGCCAGCAGGATTATGCGCTTTGAAGACAGTGCAGTAATTTATGGTGAGGAGACTGGGATCGAGCCGCCAGCAAATTATGGTGCTGGGCGTTATATCCGTGTCGGAGGCAAGACCCCTGTTGATAAACCTATTTTTTCACCGTTTCAGGATGCAGCAGTAAAGGGTGGTTTCAAGGGTAATGAGGTTATATGGCCGCCAATGGCACCTGATCAGGCGGCTCCAGTCCCTCCGATTATCCATAAAGATCGTGGCGGTGGCTTGATTGCAGCACTGCACGCTGCGGATGAAAAACCAGATACCCAAGGTATTGGTATGGATGCAGCGCAGGCAATTTCTGATGAGATTGAAGCAGCGCGTTCGAATCCAGACAAAATTGTGATGGAGCGTCACGGGTTTTCTCAATCGATTGATCCATGCGCAATGGAACCTGATAATTGTAACGCTTGGTATGATGCCGAAACGCGTACATTGCATATTATCACCGCGACGCAGTCGCCAGCAGGTGTGGCCAATGCAGCCGCTGAGCTGGTCAAAAATAATAAGATGTTTCCGGTTGAGAATATTGTTTTGCTGACTGGTTCAACTGTTGGATACGGCTCTAAGGATTATTCTGTTTATCCATTTTATGCGATGGCTGCATGTTTCTATGGTGATGGTCTTGCCGTAAGAATCGCCAATGATCGTTATGAACAGTTCCAAATGGGGATGAAACGCCATTCTTTTGATATGGATGTGACGATTACAGCGGACAGAAAATCTGGTCAGTTCGAAATATTAAAAGGCAACTATATTTGTAATGGCGGCGGGCGTGAGAACCTCTCTGTTGCTGTTTCTCATGTTGGCGCGCGTGGTGCTCAATCTATATATTATTTCCCTAAGTCAGACTTGGCAGCGGTTGCACTGGCATCGCCAGCAGTTGAAGCTGGCTCAATGCGTGGCTTTGGCTCATTGCAGACTATGGCAATTACCGAAGTTATGGTTGATGAGTTAGCGGATGAATTGAAAATTGATCCCATTGAGTTGCGCCGTCGCAATGCGATGCAAGTCGGCTATCAAAATACTCAAGGCGGGGTAATGGCTGGTGATCCGCGCATCAATGAGATGCTGGATAAGGCAGCAGAGAACCCGATTTGGATTAACAGGAACAAAGCAAAAGAAGATTATGAGGCTGCAAATCCTGGCAAATTTTACGGAGTTGGTTTTGCCCAGGTGCAACAGGTATATGGCTCTAGTGGTGTGCCGACAGCTTTGGTACTTGAATTCGATGCCGATGGTAAAATGACGATGCGCCACTGTGTTCAGGAAATTGGAACAGGTGGCACAACTGCGCAGCAGGTTATGGTCTGGCAGGCACTTGGTAAGGCGCCGGATGTGGTTGAATTCGGGCTGACTGAATTTGAGCAATTGCCTTTAAAAACCAGCTGGGTAGGTCAAAAAGAGCAGGACGAGTTGGCGAAGAATGATCCTTATTGGACGCCTTCATTGATCCCCGATATGAGCTCGTCGAGTGGTGTTTATTATATTGGCTTCGGCACTCGGCAAGCAGCACTTTTCCTGTTGCAAAATAGTTTATGGCCTGCAGCTCGCGCAATATGGAGTGAAGGTGTTGCTGGCGGGCCCATTTCGAGCCTGAATGTCCAAATGACAGATATTCGTATTGGGCCGGATGGTATTGGCGGTGGCGGTATGAAGCCAATTCCGTTCGAGCAATTGGCACGTAAAGCGCATGAAATGGGGCTGATTACGGGCGTTGCTGTTCATGCCTATAGCTGCTGGGAGTGGTCGCGCGCTGATTTTGACATCCCAACGGTTGGTAAATGTAATCTTCCTCTGGACGCGGTTGCCGTTAAATATGGTGATGGAGCCTCTGAAGAGTTGAAAAGCCGTATGACTACTGGCGGCTATGATTATATTAAAAGAACTATGGCCTATTATCCGGAAGTTAAACGCAGCGGTGCAGGACCAACGACTTATACTCCGGCGGCAGCCTTAGTTGAACTTAATGTGAGCAGCTTTACTGGCGAAGTCGAAATCATGCACCATCATATGCTGATTGACCCGGGTACTATGATTGTACCAGAGCTGGTTTCTGGACAGGTACAAGGAGGGGCGGCTATGGGGATTGGCCATGCTCTGATGGAAGAGCTGCCGCTTTACGACGACGGTCCGGGCAATGGTACGTGGAACTTTAACCGTTATACTCTGCCAAGGGCTACGGATGTCGCGGTGTGGAGCCAGTCAACGGACTATATGCCGCCTTTATCTGATACTTCTCCGCCGAAAGGAATGGCTGAGTTGGGCATGATCCCGATTGTTCCAGCTATTAGTAATGCCATTACGCATGCTGTTGGCAAGCGTTTCTATAGTTATCCGGTAACAGCCGAGAAAATTAAAAGGGCTTTGTCATGAGCATTGAAAAGCGCCCCTTATCCTTGAAGATTAATGGCAAGCAGGTCGGACCGATTGATGTGCCGATTGCGATGCCAATGATTGATTTTCTGCATGAATATCTTGATTTGACCGGAACACATTTTGGCTGCGGTCAAGGTGTTTGCCATGCATGCACAGTGGTTGAGCTTCAGCAGGATGGTACGAGCATTGAAACGCGTACATGTATTTATGATGCGCATTTCTTCGATGGTAAAACGATAACAACAATTGAAGGACAGGCAGAGCTGAATGAGGACGGTGAAATAATTTCATTAACTCCGATTCAGCAGGCCTTTATTGATAACTTCTCCTTTCAATGTGGATATTGTGCGCCTGGTTTTGTAACAGGCGCTACAGTTTTTCTAGATCAACTAAAGCGTGAGCCGGTCAAACGGGCGGATCTACAAAGTGCGATTGAAGCCGCACTGAATGTGCATATTTGTCGCTGTACTGGTTATGTGCGTTATTATGAAGCTATCCGTGATGTGGCGCTCGCTACTCCCGGTTGTGTGATCGATTAGGAGGGGGAGTTATGAAAAGCCATAGATTACGCAACTGGATAATTGCTCTGATTATATTGGGTGCAATTATAGCTCTTTCTGTTTTATTTGGTCTTTTCCGTGATTCAGAGGTCGCTCCACAGGCAAAGCAGCCAATGACATCTGAAACCATGGATAGCCTGATTCCAAAGGGGCGTGAGCTTGCTTTGGCTGGCGATTGTTTTGGTTGTCACTCTTTGCCTGAAGGGCCAATGGCAGCTGGTGGTGTTGCAGTCCCCACACCATTTGGTACAGTTTTTTCGACGAATATCACACCAGATAAAGAGTATGGTATTGGAAATTACTCACGTGAGGATTTTCATCGTGTAATGCGTGATGGCATATCGCCGACAAAGGGTAACCTTTATCCCGCTATGCCATTTGTGTTTACGCATATTACAACGCCGGATGATCTGGATGCTCTTTATGCTTATATGATGAGCATACCGGCATTACCTGTGGCCAATAAAGAAAACACAGGTGTGTTTGTGCTGCCGGTTCGGCCATTCATGAATTTCTGGACATTGCTGAATTTTCCGGACCGTGTTGCGCCACATAATACTGCTCGTTCAGAGGAATGGAACCGTGGTGCTTATCTGGTTGAAGGATTGGCGCATTGCGGGGCATGCCACTCTCCACGGAACCTAATGATGGGTGTTGAATTTGATAAGGCACTATCAGGCGGTTCAGTCGATGGACTAGCCATTCCCAATATAACGACTGAAATATTGGCTAAGCGCGGCTTTACGGTTGAGGATTTAAGCCAGTATTTGCAAACAGGTATTGCGCCGCAGGGCACATCTTTTGCCGGAATGAACACTGTGACGCATTTCTCCACTAATGCCATGGAACCTGATGACGTTAAAGCAATCGCTACCTATCTCCTTACTGATAAAGATGGAAAATTGGTTGCACCAGAGGCTGCTCCGAAACCTTTACCGCAAGCGATTGATGCGGGTGTCGGCAGTATGATGGATAATGGGCATCTTACCTATGTTTCTGCTTGTGCTGGCTGCCATGGAGTTGAAGGGGAAGGAATTCCTAATGTCGCACCAGCTATGAAGGGCAATGCAATCATTGCTATGGAGGACCCTAAAACCGTTATAAGTGTTGTTATAAATGGTGTTCCTACCACAACATTTAACAATGGCCAGCGCATGTATGCGATGCCACCCTTTGCTCATCGTTTGGATGAACAGCAAGTGGTTGAGCTTCTCAATTGGATGCGTGCTGAATGGGGAGGGCAAGCAACACCCATAACAGCGGAAGATGTTGGAAAATTGGAAACCTCGGTTAAGTAAATTAAAAGGCTCATTTATGAGCCTTTTAATAACATTAGATGATTGACCATTACTAAATGGGCCAAGGAATGAATGCTGTGGCGACAGTTGAGAATAAGCAAGCAGTTACAGAAGCAAATTGTGATGAATTGAAAATTGCACAAAACTGGTTACTCGAGGGTAGAAAAGTAGCACTGGCCACTGTTTTATCAACTTGGGGCTCTGCGCCACGGCGTTCTGGCAGTCATTTGGTTGTTGATAGTGATGGTAACTTCCATGGCTCGGTTTCAGGTGGCTGCGTTGAGGGCGAAGTTATAACCACTGCTGTTGATGTTATATCAGATGGCGTACCGAAAATTCTTGAGTTTGGTGTTGCAACAGAAACTGCATGGCGAGTGGGTTTAGCTTGCGGTGGACAAATCAAAATTTATGTTCAGCCCATTAACGAAGATGTTTTAAAACAAATAAATGAGCATCGCAGACTTCGTCTTGCAGCTGCCACTATTACAGAGCTGAAGACTGGTGTTCAGCATTTATTAAGCCCAAACGAAGCGCTGAAACATCCCAAGGCAGATATCATAACTAAGGGATTGCGTAGTGGTAATCCGGTTTTATTTGAAGAAAATGATGGAGAGTATTTTCTTAATGTTTACTTGCCCCAGCCACGATTAATTATCATTGGTGCTGTGCATATCGCGCAAGCTTTGACGCCTATGGCACATATAGCGGGCTATCCAATTGAAATTATAGACCCACGAAAAGCATTTGCTTCCAAAGAACGCTTTCCGCAAGCCGATATTTATGACGAGTGGCCGGAGGATGTGTTCAAAGATCATCCGTTGGATCGATATTGCGCTGTAGCTGCTATTACGCATGATCCTAAGATTGATGATGTTGCAATAAAGTTAGCGCTTGAAGCAAATTGCTTTTATGTCGGAGCACTGGGCGGTCGTAAATCAAATGAAAAACGCTTAGAAAGATTGCTGGCACAAGGGGTAAGTCAATCTGATCTGGCGCGTATTCATGCCCCAATCGGATTGAATATTGGTTCCGCTAACCCGGCAGAAATAGCGGTTTCAATTCTGGCACAGGTGATTGCTTCAAATCGCTTACAGGATAAAGAGCTGCAATGAGCCTCTCAGATGGTAAAATTGCAGCCATTATATTGGCTGCTGGATCTTCAACACGAATGAAGGGCAGCAACAAGTTACTATCGTCCTTTGATGGGAAGATACTTATCAGACACGTTACAGAGCACGTTCTTGCAGCCGGATTTGATGAGGTTGTTGTTGTTACTGGTTTTGAGAGCGCAAATATTGTTCAATTATTGAATGATTTGCCAGTTATATTTGTTCATAATAATGATCATAAAACTGGACTGTCATCATCTTTAAAAGCCGGTATCGGCTCTCTAAGCGATAAAATATCGGCGGCGATGATCGTTTTAGGGGATATGCCAGCGATACGTCCAGAGCATATCACAAAGATGATTGCCGCATTTTTAAATAGTAACGACCCAATTTTTGTTAGAGCTAGCCACAATGGCAGAATGGGTAATCCTGTTATTCTGCCAAGTGAAGTTTTTTCACAAATTAACCTGCTTACCGGTGATATAGGGGCGAGGCAGATTATAGAAAATAGTTCCTATCCAGTTTTGCAAATAGAAATTGGAGAGGCGGCAAGTATTGATGTTGATACACCTGCCGCATTGGCGCAGGCAGGTGGTATCATTATCCAATAATTATTCCGGCTTTTGCGCTGGCAGGCTTTGCACTTCCTGATTGACATAGAGTGTTTGTGTCTCAAAGGCAAAGTCAGCACCGTGTGATTGAACAATCTCAATGATTTTCAAATATACATCTTGCTGTATAGCTAGCCATTCCGCCCAAACTGTTGTTTTCGTGAAGCAGTATATCATTATATTAAGAGAAGAACCTGCAAACGCATTGAAGTATATCAACGTAGTTTGGTTGTGATCTATCTGATCATTATTCGATATAAAAAGTTTTATATCTTTGACAATATCAGCCATTTTGCCAGCATCTTCGTAACGAAGGCCGATTGTCGTATCGATACGCCGATTAGTCATACGGCCAGGGTTCTCAACGCTAATCGTTGAAAACAAAGAGTTTGGTACATAAAGAGGACGTTTGTCGAAAGTAATAATTTTAGTCAGTCGCCAGCCAATCTCGGCAACGGTTCCTTCAATATTACGATCAGGTGAGCAGATCCAGTCGCCAATATTAAAGGGGCGGTCAAAATATAGCATAATTCCAGAGAATAAATTGCTGAGAACGTCACGTCCGGCAATGCCGATCGCAACGCCACCAATCCCACCAAATGCCAGTAATCCTGAAAGACTAATACCAAGATGCTCGCCAAACAGTAGCATAAAGAATAATGTTATAATCAGCTTTAAAATACGCGAGACCATGCGGGCATTGGTTGGATCATTGCCCTTTTGAATCTGGCTATGCGTCAGACGATTGATCAGATGAAAAAGCTGCTGCATGGTAATGAGTACCATTGCAACAGTTGATATCATGTCGAGTGTTGATGAAGATATTACTGTTATCTTATATGTATCTAGAAGTAGAAGTCCTACTTGCTTGATGGTAAAAATAAGCGAAAAAAGTAAGAATACGAGCACAAGGTGCACGAAAATACTGTGTGACCATGATCGTTTGCGCTGCATCATTATCCAAAGCAATAGAACTGCAATAAGTAATGCGGCTATAACGCCAGCAGCTATCCAATAACGAACCATTATTCCCTCATGCGACACAGATTATTAATTCACCTGTTTAGCATATTCCTTAGTATTTTATAGGGGAATGTCACATAATGATCCGTGTTTGGTAATGACAAAGAGTTTATTAGGCATGTAAACAACAAGAATATGCTGACTACATGCCTTCATTATTGGGTAATCTACATTTCTAACCCTGCTTTGCGGCTTTCTAAAAATGAAACAGCATTGAATCCGATGGAGCGAAATGGCTCTGGGGCAATCCAGCTTGCTGTTCCCATTATCTGTTGGAGCTCTCTTTGATCACCATGATTAAGCATCATTTCGGCCAAATGGCGACCAAGCATAGTGCCTTTGGCAATACCCGAGCCATTGCAGCCACCGGATGCGTATAAATCTTCACTTAATTGCCCCCACCAGGGTGCGCCATTCATAGTCAGGGCAGTCGTACCTCCCCACATATATTCAAACTTGACAGAATTGAGTGCAGGCCAACGACGCACAAAGCGATCGCGAAGTTTTTCAAATGCATAGCTGTTTTTGAGTTCATTTTCATGCGCATAAAGGCTTCTGACCATTAATCTTTTTTTACCAATTCTGCGCAAGGTCGTACCAAGGCGATGGCAAGGCAATAATCCCCATGATTCATCTTGGCCAAGATGTGGTAGATAAGCATCTGTTACTTCTTCAGTGACGGCAGCATAGGTATAAATAGTTGCCATGCGTGATTTCAGATAGCCTAGCTTTTTGATGAAACCATTATTTGCCAAAGCAAGTTTTGTAGAGCGAACCACACCCTTGGGTGTGGTTAATACCCAATTTTTGTCCCGTTTTATACTTGTAACGGGCGTATTTTCGTAAAGTTGAATATTATCGGGCAAATGGTCAGCCAGTCCGCGAATTAAGCTTGCGGGCTGTAATAACCATGTATCCTCCAGATAAATACCAAAACGATAATATGAAGAGCCAATGCGCTGCTCAATATCTTCACGATTTAAAGCAATGCAGGGCACATTGTTTTTTTCTGCAACCTTCATAACGCTTCGAACAGATGCTTCACCAAGCTCTGTGGCTGCACCACGAATAGAGCCTGTTTTCTTCATATCGCAATCGATATTATTATCCGCAATCGTTTCTTGAAGCCATTTAAAGGAGCGGCTGAAATAGTCTGATTGAATTCGCGCTTTATCAGCCATTTCCAGCGAAGCATTGCGCGGCAACACAGTCGCACCTGTAAAACCAGAGTTCCTGCCTGATGCACCTTCGCCAATCGTCGTTGCTTCAAAAATTGCAATATGTGCTTGAGGGTCCAGCTCGTGCAATCGGCGCGCAATAGCAAGGCCGGTAAAACCCGCACCGATAATTGCATAATCAACAGCGATATCCCCTTGCAAAGATGCATTGGGCTTGCGTTCAGGCAACATAGCATTCCAACCACTTCTGTTGGAATATTTTGGATAAGTCAGATGTGTCATTATTAGGCCCTGAAGGGAAAGCTAGTCGATAATGAGTGAAAAAGTTGATCTGGATGGGTAAAGGGAGCCGTGAATATTCCCACGGCTCCGATTTTGTTAGTCTTTGAAATGCGTCTGCTCTGTTACAAGCGGTCCAAGTGACATAGAACCATTAAGGTCAAAGCCCCAGTCAAGATTTTCATTACGAACCCAAACTTGCGATGTTTCAGTTAGTGGAATGCCGCATAGATCCTCAATGATCAGCTTTTGCGCTTCTTTCCAAAGCTCAATTTGCTTTTCCTGATTGGTTTCAACGCGTGCAGCATCGATCTGCGCGTCTGCGACATTGCAATGGCTAAAGTTGGTGACAGCACCTGGCTTACCAATTTCACTGTTTGAATGGTAAAATTGCGTCAGATAGTTGTCCGCGACAGGAAAACGAGCTGCACCGTAATTCACCAGCGGGCTCAAATCCTGACGGATCATTTGATGCCAACTGGCATGCTCAACAGGCTGGACATCAAGCGTGATATTGGCTTTTTTGAGCTGTGCTTGAAGTATTTGTGCTGATGTTTCAAAGCTTGGCAGCTGGCTGGAAATGATTTTAATGGTGAGACCGTCTGGATATCCGGCCTCTGCCAGCAAGGCTTTCGCTTTTTCGATATCATGCGGTAGAACACCTGCATTTTCATTAAAGCCAAGATTGTTAGACGGTATAGCTGACTTGCCGACACGGGTAAAAGCTTCACCACGATATTTAGCTGTTTGCTCATTATCGATAGCATGTGCCAGAGCTTGGCGAACCCTGATGTCATTAAGCGGCTCAATATTTCTATTAATATGGAGCACAGTCAGTTCTGCCGGATCAAAAATATCAACGACAGCACCAGGTACTTGTTGTGCCCGCTGAAGCCATTTTTGATCTGTTGTTCCAGCAGCTACATCAATTTCTCCTGCTACAAAAGCAAGGTCACGTGCAGAGGCAGCATTCAAAAAGCGATAGGTTACTTTATCAAGTTTCGGCTTGCCGCGAAAATATTGCTCATGTGGTTTAAATTCAGCAAACAAGCCTGGTTCAGTTTTTTCCAGTTGGAATGGACCAAAGCCAACTGGCTTTTTGCTGAAACCCTCGCCAAGCTCTTCATAAGCTTTTTGGCTGATAATAAAGCCGCCAGCATAGTTGGATAACAAGCCAAGCATGCTTGGAACTTGCGAACTCAATGTGATTTGCACCGTATGTGGATCAAGCGCTTCTATTTTTTCAAAGGCAGCATAATCACTGGAAAACGCAGAGCGCTGTGGATCTGCAGATTTTTGTAAACTGAAGACAACATCATCAGCGGTAACTTCGCCGTAGCCGTGCTGCCATTCAACGCCAGGACGGAGCTTGAATGTCCAAACGAGATTGTCATCAGAGGCTTCCCAGCTTTCAGCAAGATCAGGCTCTATGGTTGCCGGATCGGTTGTGCCTGGGGCAAAACGCACCAATGCACCATTGATCCAGGCCACAAGTGTGCGATCTGATGTACTTGATGAAAAATGCGGATCGAGGTTACCAATATCGACCGAGGCTGCACCAAGAGTAAGCTCGCTTTTGGCAGCAAGCGCTGCGGCAGGTGATAGAAAGCTACATGCTAGGAATGCAGCGGCGATTTTTCTCTTATAATTATTTTTTATAGTCATTTTCATCCTCCATGAAAAAGATTTAGTCTAACTCAGTGTTTCTTGATTGTTTCAAAAAGTGGCCTGAAACCAGTAGATGTAAGTTGTAGAACCTGCGTTATTATTTTTTCCTGCTGGTCACGACTTAGGGTATCTCGGCTTATCTGCCGGAACTTATGTTTTAGCTGGTCAACTGACATGGGATTAGCGACATCACCCAACGGATATAGGACTTCAACAGTTTGTTGGTGCTGTTGTGTATCTCCATCTCGGCGTATGGTAACACGCGCAGGGGTGGTTTTTGGAAATGAAGCGCTGAAATCGGGTGATGATTTCAGTTGTATTTTTGCGGCGAGTTCCAAGACTTTAGGGTCATGAAGGCTCTCTGGTAAAACCGGCTGCAATGCATCAGTACCATGAATGACTGCCAATGCGCAGCTAAAATAGAAGCTATATTGGCCTGCCTCAAGTGATGATGGCGTGCGTTGGTTGTTCAGACGAAGAGCTTGCGGGAATGTTTCAATTGTTATTTCCTGTATCGGCCGTTCAGGATCATTCAACGCTACCAATGCATCTATTGCTGCATGCATATAACGGCAACATGCATAAGGTTTGAGATAGCATTGTGTTATCCACCATGTTTTACCAAGGTCAGTCAGTAAAATATCGGGGCTGTATTTCTCGTGATTATCAAGCAGATCTATAGGGCCTGTTGCACCATATTGGGCGCGGTATGCGCCTGTGATACCACAAGTGACAGCCGCCGGAATGGCCTCTTTGACGCTGCTTCCTTGATATTTACTAGAGCCGGATGGAAACATGATGGGTGTTTCGGCACCGGCTATCGCCATTGCAGTGGCTGTTTGATGTTCATCCAGATGTAAAAGACGGGCGGCAGCGGCTGCTACTCCAAGCCCCACCCAACGACCGCTGGCATAAGTATCAAAAGAGCCGAGAGGTCTCGCGGTGGCTACACGCAATGCTATATCGTAACCAATGGCAATAGCATCTAATATTTCTTCATCACTATTATTATTGGCTTCAGCAATGGCAAAAACAGCTGGTATTATTCCGGCGCCAGCATGTCCGGCTGCGCCTCGGTGCCCATCGTCAATATCCAGCGCACTGGCTGCAGCGCTATTGGCCATAGCTGCACCAGCAATGCTTGAAGTTTCGGCAGTGTGCCAAATGGTCGATGATCCTGCGCCATAGATATCTATAGCGGCTTTTCTGGCAGCAATTGATAATGGACTATTTAAGCCCGCGGCTGTAGCTGCGAGCAAGTCCATAATAAGATGCGTTGCAAAATCCTTTACCTCGACGGGCAAGTCGCCTTTACGATGATTGATTGCAAATCGGGCTAGTTGATTGATTATATGCATAATTATTGGCGCTCTTTCTTAACCTGCCATCCGGATATAGTGACCAGGTCCCGCCATGCTCCAACTGGATTTAGGTGCGACATACCCAACTGGTTTTAATGGACTTCTTGCTGCTGATTGATCGGCTACGAGCCGCTCTTTAGTGCCACGTTGATCTGGATGGGTAATAGGAATGGCAGAAAGAAGTCGCTGCGTGTATGGATGGCGAGGCTGACCAATAACATCGTCCCGATTGCCAATTTCTACCAATTCGCCGACATACATAACGGCTACGCGTTGACAAATTTTTTCGATCGCTGCCATGTCATGGCTGATGAAGAGATAAGAAACGTTGAATTCTTTTTGTAGATCAATCATCAGCTCAATGATTTGCGCTTTAATCGAAATGTCTAAAGCAGAAACAGCTTCATCGGCTATGATCAGTTTCGGGGACATTGCTAATGCGCGTGCAATGCAAATACGCTGTCTTTGACCGCCTGAAAATTCATGAGGCAGGCTATCTTGGCGTTTAGGATCAAGGCCAACACGCTCAAGAAGCCACAGCATTTTCTCTTGTGCCTCAGCGCGGGTGGCCAGCTTATGCACCAGCATTGGCTCAATAATGGAGGAGCCGATGGTTTGGCGCGCATCTAATGAACCATATGGATCTTGGAAAATCATTTGAATATTACGACGCATTTGCGAGAGGCTCGCTTCATCGTTATAATTGACCTTATCACCATTAATCAGGACTTCACCGCTATCGACTGCGGCCAAATTGATGATGGCCTTGCCTATTGTGGACTTGCCTGAGCCAGATTCTCCAACCAGTCCCAGTGTTTCGCCAGCTTTAATGGAAAAGGACACATCTTCAACAGCATGGACAACGCCTTTAACACCGCCCCAGAAGCCACCATGCATGGGAAACCGAACGCAAAGATCCCGCACTTCCAGCAGGGGGGTATCTGCATTTTGCTCTAAAATTTCTTGCACAGGAACTAAGGGAGAAAGATTGCCCGAAAATTTTCCAACTAGGCTCGGCGTCGCCGCTATCAATGATTTAGTATAGTCTGACTTTGGGTTGCTGAAGACGTTAAAAACGGACCCTTTTTCAATTTCATTACCGTGCCGCATGACAAGAACATCATCGGCAACTTCAGCCACAACGCCCATATCATGGGTGATGAATAAAACTGCTGTACCTGTTTCTTGTTGCAGCTCTTTTAATAGCGCTAAAGTTTGAGCTTGCACCGTCACGTCAAGTGCTGTCGTTGGTTCGTCAGCAATGATCAGATCAGGATTACAGGCCAGTGCCATTGCAATCATAACACGCTGCCGCATACCACCAGAAAAAGTGTGCGGATATTGTTTGACGCGTTGTTCAGGATCAGGGATGCGAACTTTTCGCATCATTTCCAGAACAGCCTCACGTAATTCCTCACCGCGCAAACCACGATGGATGCGAATAACTTCCGCAAGCTGCTCACCAACTCTTTGTACAGGATTGAGAGAGGTCATCGGTTCTTGAAAAATCATACTGATTTTTCCACCGCGAATGTGGCGCATCTGTTTTTCTGGTAGGGTTAAAAGCTCTTGTTGATGAAGCTTTATCGATCCTTCGATATGCGCAACATTTTCTGCAAGCAAACGCATGATCGCTAATGATGTGACGCTCTTGCCCGAGCCGGATTCTCCAACAAGTGCAAGTGTCTTGCCCCTTTGAATATTAAAGTTCACACCATGCACAACTTGAGTCTTGCCAAAGCTGATTTTGAGGTCTTTTACAGAAATAACATTATTACCGGACATCAGGATGCATCCTTCATGCGCGGGTCAATGGCATCACGCAAGCCATCACCAATCAAATTAAATGCAAGCACAAGCAGTAGAATTGCCAAGCTGGGGAAAATAGCGAGATGGAACGAACTTAGAATATTATCAAAGCCCTCTCTGACCATGCCACCCCATGTTGGTGTTGGCGGTGGAAGGCCAAGGCCGATAAATGCAAGAGAGGCTTCTGTTCTCACAGCTGTGGCCATCCACAGTGATGCCATAACCATAACTTCCGGTAAAATAGCCGGCAATATATGGCGAAACAGAATGCGCTTATTTGAAAAGCCCATAGCTCTGCAGGCCTGAACATATTCACGATCGCGCTGTGTGATAACTGCTGATCGGGCAATGCGGGCAAAGGCAGGTGTCGCGGTAAATGCAATCGCAATAGCGATATTTGTCAGCGTTGCACCCATAAGAGCAACCAATGCAAGACCAAGGATGAGGGATGGAAAGGCCAGCACAACATCCATAATTTGCATCAGGATGATATCCGTTTTACCACCACGTTGGGCAGCATACATCCCGATTAAAGAGCCGATAATCATGGCGGTCATAATGGAGATGACGCCAATGGTTAAAGAGTAGCGGGCGCCATAGAGCAGCCGGGAAAGAATATCACGGCCGAACTGGTCGGTACCAAGCCAAAATTCAGCACTTGGTCCTTCGAGCTGCATAAAAAGATTTTGCTCATCTGGCGGATAAGGTGCGAGCAAAGGCGCAAATATAGCGGCTAGTACTAGAAGCAGGACAATGATTGCCCCTGTCCATGTGGATGGGTTTAGCCTGCCGATAAACGACATGAAACTAGATTTTCGTGTCACTTCTGCGGGGGATTGAGTTAAAATATTGGTCATTTGTACTGAACCCTCGGATCTAGAAGGCCATATGTCAGATCTGTGATCAGGTTAACGATAACCACCATCAACGTGTAGACGACGATCATACCTTGCAGCAGCGTATAATCGCGCTGTGTGAGCGCAGTTAAGATAAGTTTTCCCAATCCCGGACGGGAGAAAACAATCTCAGTCAGAACCGAGTTTCCGATAAGGATACCAAGATATAAGCCGATCACAGTTGTAATGGGGATCATGCAATTGCCAAGCGCATGTTTCCATATGACTGCGTAGGGTGAGGCGCCTTTGGCTTTGGCTGTGCGAACAAAATCCTGATTAAGCACTTCCAGCATAGCAGAGCGTGTTACGCGCGTAATATAGGCCATCATAATGAGGGCGAGTGCAAATGCAGGTAATGCCAGCTGATTGAGGCTCTCGCCAAAAGTCTTTGCGCCGCCTGCACTAATGACAGGAAACCAGCGTAGCTTGATAGCAAAAATCATAAGCAAAATGATCGCGGCCACGAAAGCTGGCAGAGACAGACCAAGCAAGGATATCAAGCGCAATAGATAGTCAGCCGTTTTGTTGTGTCTGACTGCTGCCCACACACCAGCAGGCACACCAAGCAACACTCCTAGCGCCAAGGCGGCAAATGTAAGTTCTAATGTATAGGGTAAAACAGCCATAATTTCAGACGTTACAGAGCGTCCTGTTATCATGGATTGACCAAGGTTCCCTTGGAAAAACTCCCACATAAAATGGAAATATTGAATGATTATTGGCTGATCGAGGCCAAGTCTGGCTCTTAGTGCTGCGGCACTTTCTGCGCTCGCTTGATCGCCCAATATAATAAGTACCGGATCACCCGGCAAAATTCTTACAATCAAAAACACAAGTGTTAAAACACTTATTAGCGTGATGACAGCAAAGCCAAGACGCTTCAATAGATATGGCAGCATATGCCGGTTCCCTCCCTTTGAGAGCAGTCTTTTAAGCTGAATAGGGAGAGGTCAGTGCATGGAGCTCATGCATCAAATATCAAGGACTTCTTGAATAAAGACAGGTGCCCCTCCCAGGAACCAGCCGTTTATTAACTCCTATAAGAGAGTAAGCTTTTTCTTGATTGTCAATCATATTCCATTTATTGAACTACATAAGTTGTCACTATTCCTATATTTAGAATTTAAGGAGTTATGATGAGTTTAAACGGTTCAACCAACGCGACCAGAGCGCTTGATATTCTTCTCATCTTGGGAGAAGTGGGAGCTGAAGGGATGAGTCTGTCGCAATTGGTTGCGAGAGTGGGGGGAGCAAAATCTGGTGTACACCGCTCGTTAATGTCTCTTACCGAGCGGGGATTTGCCGAGCCAGCGGACAAATATGGTCATTACAGGCTGGGTCCGGCAATAGCCATGCTTGCAAAGCGGCAGGAGCGCATTGAGCCTTTGGTTCAGCAATTAAGGCCAGGTATGACAGAATTTGCCAGACTAACGGGTTTTACGGTCTATTGTATGATCCAATCGGGCGTTGATTGTGTTTGTGCTGAAATTATCAGCAGGTCTACCCGCCGGCAATTCTCGCTGGGAATTGGCGGACGCGTTCCGATGGGGATTGCAGCCGGAAGTCTGGCTTTGTTGTCTATGTTGGATAAGCAAACAAGCGAAAAAATTATTAATGATAATGCAGAACGATATCGCCAATTTCCGGCAATTCGCTATGTCGATAGTTCCATTATCAAGGAGCAGGTGGCAGATGCCATAAAGCGCGGATATGCTGTCAATGCAGGTTATTACTTACCAGGCGAGGGCGGTTTAGGACTGCCTATCCCGAAGCAAAGCGCATATGGTTTGAATGTGGCCGTTTCTTTCAATGTGCCAGTTGAAATGATGACGGAACATTGGATGCAAAGCATTATGCAAGATCTGCGGCATTGTCTTTTTCGTACTTGATGCATGTTATTCAAGCAGTGTTTGGGACATTTAATCTGAATAATATTTTTCAATATTGAGGGTTATACAGTCCAAAATATGTGAAATTTTCTTTATTTTAGAATGTCTTTTTAGCATAACCAATAATATTAGATTTCTTAAATATTATAAATGGGGAGAACCACTTTCAAGTGGTTCACCTAATTATATGCGGTTGAATAAAAAAGGAATCTATTGTTTAATGCCTTGAATAATCGTTAAGTAGAACGAATGCTTGGAGGGGCAGATGTACTATGGGAGCAATCTTTAAGGCAATGGGCGATAGTATAGCGCGAACCACTTCTGACTGTGGTTTGAAGCTGGTACGCTAAATGCTAACTAAAAACTATACTAAAATACATGCCGAAATCAGTGAGAAAATCCGCTTGTTGCTGAGCGGGGATGCTTTAGAGCGACTGCCGTCGGAAAGATATTTGGCGGATAGATTTGGTGTGGGACGCAGAACCATACGGACTGTTCTTGCCGAGCTGGAAGATGAGGGGCTTATCTGGCGTCGACAAGGCAGCGGGACCTATACTGGCAAGCCAGCCGAAGCGGGTGCAACAAGTTCACGAGAGCTGTCGGAACATACCAATCCATTGGAAATTATGGATGTTCGAATTGAAATTGAGCCAGCTTTGGCGCGGATGGCTGCAATCCGCGCTACACCAAGGCTCATTCAGCAATTGGATGAGATCGCAGAGAAAGCGGCTTACTCCACGGATGTGCCGGAGTGGGAGCGTTGGGATTCAGCTTTTCACACAAAAATTGCAGCGGCTTCCGGCAATCAGCTGTTTATTGCAATGATGGATCTTATTGACGGCATCCGTTTCAATGAACCTTGGCAGCAATTCCGCTCTCGTATGCGATCAAGCAGATCAAAAGATATTTCTGTACAAGAACATGCTGAAATCATTGATGCAATCAGGCGGTTGCATCCGTTGGATGCAGAAGTTGCCATGCGTAATCACTTGGTGTCATTGAGAAATACTGTGCTTTTAGAGCTTGGCGGCGCATCGAGTCATAGTGTTTTGCATCCTGCTAGCGCTGGCGAAGCTATTTATGACCGATATAATTACCAAAAGGAAACCTGACATGAAGACACTGACGAAACTTGTCGCCAGTACTGCACTGCTTTGCGCAGCATCTTTAACTGCGCCTGCAATGGCGGCTGATCTGCGGATTGGCTTGCAAGATGATCCGGATATGCTGGATCCGCATCGTGCCAGAACATTTGTTGGTCGCATTGTTTTCACTTCTCTTTGCGACAAACTCTTCGACATTGATGAAAAGCTGGAGATACAGCCGCAATTGGCAACAGACTGGAGCTGGTCTGACGACGGTCTGTCATTAAATGTGAAATTGCGCGAAAACGGCAAGTTCCATGACGGAACGCCTATCACAGCCAATGACGTTAAGGCTAACTTGGATCGGGCTCGCACCTTGCCGGAATCTCTGCGCAAGAGCGAGCTTGCATCAGTTGATAGTGTTGATGTTATTGATGACTATAATCTGGTTATTAAGGTTAAAAGCCCAGACACTACATTATTGTCACAGCTCACTGACCGGGCAGGTATGATTTTGTCGCCAAAGGCCTTTACCGACGGTGATTTTGGTCAAAATCCGGTTTGCTCAGGGCCTTTTAAATTTGTAAGCCGCGTACAAAATGATCGTATCGTGCTTGAAAAATTCACTGACTATTGGGATGCCGATAATTACCATTTTGACAAGCTCACATTCTTGCCAATTCAGGATACAACAGTTCGTTTCGCAAATCTTCGCTCCGGTTCTCTTGATCTGATAGAACGTTTGGCTTCCGCTGATATCGAAACTGCCACTTCAGATGAGAAACTCAACTTTTATCCTGTGACGGGGACAGGCTTCCAGTCATTTACTTTCAACATGACTAAGGGGGATAAAGATAGCTTCCCGATTGGTCATGACAAGCGCATTCGTAAAGCACTAGAGCTGAGCATTGATCGTAATGCCATCAATGAAGTTGTTGGGCAAGGTATCTTTACGCCAGCATATCAGGCATTCCCGCCAAGCAGTTTTGCATATGACAAAAAGTTTGAAGATAATGGCCGCGATATAGAAAAAGCCAAGCAGTTGATGGCAGAAGCTGGCGTTGATCGCGTAGCATTTGAGCTGGCTTATGGTAATAACTCTACGACACAGCAAGTTTACGAGCTGGTTCAGGCTATGGCATCGGAAGCAGGCTTTGATATTTCTCTGCGGCCAACAGAATTTGCAGCTCTCCAAAGTGCTTTAAAAGAAAGCAATTTTGAAGTTGCGCAAAGTGGCTGGTCAGGCCGCGCAGATCCTGATGGTAATATCCATCAGCATGCAACATGTGACGGCAATTTGAATGATGCACATTATTGCAATCCAAAAGTTGATGAGCTGCTGAACAAAGCACGTGCTGTTTCGGATCAGGCAGAACGTAAGGCACTCTACGATGAAGCACAGGTAATCCTGCGTGATGAGCTGCCTATTCTTTATCTTTACTATCAGCCATGGCCGTTCGGCGCTCGTGCTGATCTGGAAGGATTTGTTGCCTATCCTGACGGGATGATCCGTTTGAAAAACGTGTCTTTACCTGAGTGAAGTTAATATCCATCGGAGGCTTGCCCGTCTCCGATGGAATATTGCTATGTTAAAGCGGCTGTTTTTAAAAACTTTTCTGGTAGGAAAAGCTCGACAGCTCATTATGAACGCTAAAATAAAACAACAACCGGAACGTCTGGGATTGGATAATTTATGTTCGAGTTAATTGTACGGCGTTGTCTGGTGGTAATACCAACGCTGTTCATAGTTTCCGTTCTGGTTTTTAGTTTGCAGAAGTTACTGCCTGGCGATCCTGTGCTTGCGCTCGCCGGAGAGGACAGGGATCCTCAAACCATTGCATTCTTGCAGGAAAAATACCGTCTGAATGATCCGCTTCCAGTGCAATATTTTGCTTGGGTCAAGCAGATTATGACGGGTGACTTTGGTGCATCAGTGCGAACTGGTGTGCCTGTTACCGAGCTTATCTTGCAAAAATTGCCGGTTACAATCCAGCTTGCTGCATTTGCTATGGTGATTGCATTAATTATAGGTATTCCGGCTGGTATTATTTCAGCGGTACGTAAGGGAACACTGACCGACTATTCCATTAATGTGGCTGCATTGTCGGGGCTTTCTATTCCTAACTTCTGGTTGGGAATTTTAATGATCATGGTTGTTTCAGTCTATTGGCAGCTACTACCATCCTCGGGTTATACATCACCATTTGAAAATTTATGGAGTAATATAAGCACAATGATCATGCCTGCCATTGTGCTGGGAACTGGTCTGGCCGGAGTTTTGATGCGGCATACGCGATCTGCGATGCTTGGTGTATTGCGATCCGATTATGTGCGCACGGCTCGGGCTAAAGGATTGAGTGGCAAGACTGTTATTATAAGACATGCACTTCGCAATGCACTTGTACCCATTATCACATTATCAACTTTGCTGTTTGGTGAGCTGCTGGCCGGCGCTGTTTTAACTGAACAGATTTTCACCATACCTGGATTTGGCAAGCTAGTCGTAGATGCTGTTTTCACACGCGATTATGCTGTGGTTCAAGGCGTTGTACTTTGCACAGCGATCGGCTTCATCATCATGAACTTACTTGCTGATATTCTCTATATTCTCGTAAATCCAAGATTGAGAGATGCATCATGAGTACGGTTGTCTCTCAAACCAATATACAAAAACCGCGTGGTAATCGCACATTACGCAAGTTTGCCAGAAATCGTGCAGCCGTGCTGGGAGCGGTGCTCGTGGGCTTCTTTGTATTGGTTGCAATTTTTGCGCCTTTAATCGCTTTTGATGACCCGTTTAAGACAAGTTTTACAGCCGTGCGTAAGCCGCCGACATGGGAACACTGGCTTGGTACAGACGAGCTTGGGCGCGATCTTTTTTCGCGTATGGTCTATGGTGCGCGAGCCTCGCTTTTGGCTGGATGTGTATCGGTCTTTATCGCAATGGTCATTGGTGTGCCATTTGGTGTTTTGGCCGGTTATTTTGGTGGCTGGACGGATAGCTGCATCTCAAGGATCATTGATGCAATGCTGGCGATCCCGTTTCTTATTCTGGCAATTGCGTTGGCTGCCTTCCTTGGAGCAAGTCTCACAAATGCGATGATCGCTATTGGTCTTTCAGCTGCTCCTATTTTCGCACGATTAACCCGTGGTCAGGTCATATCTGTGCGTATGGAAGAGTATGTTGATGGTGCCCGTGTCATTGGCTTGCGGCATTTTCGTATCATAATGCGTTATATTCTGCCCAATTCGATTGCACCGATTATTGTGCAGGCAACGCTGACGATTGCTGCTGCAATTATCGCCGAGGCCAGTCTCTCATTTTTAGGCCTTGGCCAGCAGCCTCCTAATCCTTCTTGGGGCTCTATGCTCAACAGCGCGAAAAACTTCATTTCTCAAGCGCCATGGATGTCGATTTGGCCAGGTGCTGCGATTTTCTTGGTGGTGCTTGGATTTAATCTTCTGGGTGATGGTCTTCGTGATGCGATTGACCCGCGTGAACATTAGACGTGGCCGATCTGTAAGTACTGATCAACACGTTAACGACTTTTATTGAATGCATATTTAGCCCGATAGGTTTTGTGAAGTCGGGTTAATCTTGCGCTAATGAACAGGTGATATCAGATTATGTTTACTACTAGACCTGAAATTCTCGGAACTTTTGGCGTTGTTACATCAACACATTGGCTGGCCTCCGCTGCAGGCATGGCGATGCTGGAACGTGGCGGGAATGCATTTGATGCAGCTGTGGCCGCGGGTTTTGTATTACAGGTGGTCGAGCCACATTTAGTGGGGCCATCCGGTGAAGTTCCTATTATTTTCCACTCTGTTAAAACCGGAAAAACAGAGATTGTTTGTGGGCAGGGCGTGACACCTGACGCGGCAACAATTGAACGCTATAAAGCCGAAGGGCTGGAAATGGTTCCTGGCTCTGGCCTTCTGGCGACTGTTGTGCCCGGTGCTTTCGATGCGTGGATGATAATGCTGCGTGATCATGGTACGCTGAGTCTACGTGAAGTGCTTGAGCCAGCAATTTATTATGCACGAAGTGGCCACCCAATGTTGCCGCGTGTTGCAAATACAATTGCTGATCAGGCAGAATTCTTTAAAAAAGAGTGGCCGACATCTTATGAATTATGGGCACGCAATGGTAATTTGCCCAAAGGCAAAGAGCTGTTTACGAATGAAGCCTTAGCCAATACCTATCAGCGTATTGTTGATGAATCTGAGCAAGCCGGCGGCAACCGCGAAGCAATTATTGATAAAGCGCGTGATGCATTTTATCGGGGCTTTGTGGCAGAAGAGATTGGTCGTTTTTGCGCTGAAACTGAAGCTATGGATACCAGTGGTGAACGCCATAAAGGTATTTTGACTGCTGATGATATGGCGCGTTGGGGAGCCACATACGAAAAGCCTCTATCTTATGATTATCATGGCTGGACAGTGCATAAAATGGGGCCATGGGGGCAAGGTCCGGCATTTTTACAAAGCCTCGCTTTGCTTAAGAATATTGATTTGGCATCGATGGATACCAAGGGGCCGGACTTTGTGCATGCAACTGTTGAAGCCATGAAGCTCGCATTTGCTGACCGTGAAGTTTATTATGGTGATCCGGATTTTGTTGATGTTCCGATGGATTATTTGCTGTCGGATGGCTATGCGCAAGAACGCAGTAAGCTCATCGGCGCATCGGCTTCTCATTCGTTAAATCCCGGACTGGTTCCAGGTTATGAGGAGCAGCGGGAACGTGCGATTAAACAGTTCCGCTTTGCTGGTGATACGAAAGTCACAGGCCCTGGTGCAGGTGAGCCGACAATGGCACATTTGCGCACCGAAAAGCGTGGCGATACCGTTCATGTGGATGTAATTGATCGCTGGGGAAATATGGTCTCCGCGACGCCTTCCGGTGGTTGGTTGCAATCATCGCCGATCATTCCAAAACTTGGTTTTGCACTCAATTCCCGTGCACAAATGTTCTGGCTTGAAGAAGACCTGCCAACAAGTCTTGCCCCGCGCAAGCGCCCGCGTACAACCCTGACACCGTCATTGGCTGATTATAACGGGAAACCGAGAATGGTATTTGGTACGCCAGGTGGTGATCAGCAGGATCAGTGGCAGTTGCTGTTGTTCTTACGCAGGGTTCATCATGGTTTGAACCTGCAAGAATCTATTGATTTGCCATTATTCCATACAATGCATTTCCCTTCATCCTTTTACCCGCGTGAGGCAATTCCTGGGCGCTTGGTAATTGAACGTAATATTGGCGCGGATATTATTAGTGAGCTGCAAACTCGTGGCCATGATGTTGAAGTTGTCGATGAATGGTCTGTGGGGCGCTTAACGGCAGCTGAACGTGATGAGCAGGGCATTTTACATGCGGCGGCAACACCGCGCTTGATGCAAGCTTATGCGATTGGCCGCTAATTCGCGGTCAGGCTTTATATATTTCAATCTCTCAGGGTTTTGCCAGTTCGCTTAACTTTGAGAGATTATCCGCTATTTTACGCACTGTAAGTTAGCTGCACTTAACATCTCAATGCTCAGATCGTTAAAAAGTAATCTGAGAAAGGTTCGTTTGTAATGACACCCCCTTTGCTGTCAGTTGAAAATCTCCGAGTTTCTTTTAAGGGCGATGATGGCTGGACACCCGTTGTTCATGATATAGCATTTGACATTAGTGCCGGACAAACTGTTGCAATCGTTGGTGAATCCGGCTCTGGAAAAAGTGTTACATCACTTGCTATCATGCGGCTGTTACAAAAAGAGCATAGCCGGATTGAAGGCAGTATTCGTTTGAATGGCAAGGAGCTAACGAGTTTAAGCGAAACGGATATGCAGCGTATTCGCGGCAATGAAATATCTATGATATTTCAGGAGCCAATGACATCGCTCAATCCAAGTCTCACAATTGGTTTTCAGCTGGCAGAAGTTTTAATGACCCATCGTGGAATGGGGCAGAGAGAGGCAGAGGCAGAGGCTGTGCGCTTGATGGAGCGCGTTCGTATTCCATCCGCTGCAGCACGTGTTAAAGAATATCCGCATCGCTTGTCGGGCGGCATGCGCCAGCGTGTGATGATTGCAATGGCGCTCACCTGCAAGCCGAGATTACTGATTGCCGATGAACCGACAACGGCACTTGATGTAACTATTCAAGCTCAGATCCTTAATCTGATCAGGGAGTTGCAGCAAGAAGAGGGAATGGGGGTTCTCTTCATCACGCATGATATGGGTGTCGTTGCAGAAATTTCTGACCGCACTGTTGTGATGCTACACGGCCGCACTGTAGAAAGTGGCACGACCGAGCAAATATTTTCTGCGCCTCAGCATGCCTATACGCGTGCGCTCCTCTCTGCTGTACCCAAGCTTGGCTCTATGAAAGATGAGCCCGCGCCTAAGAAATTTGAAGAAATTGACCGGACAACTGGTGAGCCGATAAAAGTTTTAGACGAGGCACCTGCAAAGCAACCTGATCTTAACGCGAAACCTATTTTAGAAGTGCGCAATTTGCGCAAATATTTTGATATTCGTAGTGGATTGTTACGCAAGGTCAATGGCCGTGTGCATGCCGTTGAAGATGTCTCCTTTGATATTCATCAAGGAGAAACATTGGCATTGGTTGGTGAATCCGGGTGTGGAAAATCGACTACGGGTCGTGCAATTGTTCGTCTGACCGATGTCACAGAAGGGGAAATTCTTCTGGATGGGAAGAATATTGCACATCTTGAGAGTATAGCATTCCGCCCCTATCGAAAATCCATGCAGCTCATTTTTCAAGATCCGTTTGCGAGCCTTAATCCGAGCATGCGTGTGGGGGATGCAATTGCAGAGCCTATGCTTGCGCATGGAACAGTTACAGCATCACAGGCTAGGGATAAAGTCGCTGAATTGTTAAATCAGGTCGGCTTGAATCCATCAGTGCGCAATCGCTTTCCCCACGAGTTTTCAGGTGGACAAAGACAACGTATTTCTATTGCAAGAGCACTTTCATTACGTCCGCGCTTAATGGTGGCCGATGAAGCCGTATCTGCACTTGATGTGTCGATTAAGGCGCAGGTTATCAATCTGATGCTGGATCTGCAAAAAGAAATGGGCATCGCATTCCTATTTATCAGTCATGACATGGCTGTGGTTGAGCGGATAAGTCATAGAGTTGCAGTTATGTATCTGGGAGAAATTGTAGAAATAGGAACTCGTAGTGCTATTTTTGGCAATCCGCAGCATCCTTATACAAAGAGGTTGCTATCCGCTGTTCCGATCCCTGATCCTTCGCGGCGCGCCAGCCGTCCTGAATTGAAATTAGCAGAGCTAAAAAGCCCCATCCGCCCAGCTGATTATATTGCGCCCAAACGCGTGATGAATGAAGTTTCAGCAGGGCACTATGTACAGGAGTGGGGGCCTGAATGGGATACTTCTCGTTAATCGGCTTTATTGATCGAACACAGTGTTCAGAAAAGACGCATAGTTATTCTGCAATTATCACCTATATTTAGCTCAAGTAATTGACTTGTATTGGCTGTTTCATGAGCTGATGACAACTTACTGTCATAAGTGAGTTGTCTGTATGTCTTAGCCAAAAGAGCATAGAAATAGGTGTATTACATGAAAAAAATTGGCTTTCTGTCTTTTGGTCATTGGTCCGACACGCCGCACTCTCAAAGTCGCACTGGTGGTGATACATTACTGCAATCTATTGATCTTGCCGTTGCGGCAGAAGAACTTGGTGCAGATGGTGCGTATTTTCGTGTGCACCATTTTGCTCAGCAGCTTGCATCACCATTCCCGCTATTAGCTGCTATTGGTGCGCGTACCAAAAAAATTGAAATTGGCACTGGCGTGATCGATATGCGCTATGAAAATCCGTTTTATATGGCGGAAGATGCAGGCGCAGCTGATTTGATTTCTGGTGGCCGTTTGCAATTAGGCATTAGCCGTGGTTCTCCTGAACAGGTGATCGATGGCTGGCGTTACTTTGGCTATGAGCCGGAAGAAGACAAAACAGATGCAGATATGGCGCGAAACAAAGCTCTGACCTTTCTTGAGTTGCTTAAAGGAAAAGGTTTTGCCGAGCCGCATCCGCGTCCAATGTTCCCTAATCCTCCGGGATTGTTGCGCATTGAACCACATTCTCCAGGTCTTCGTGAGCGGATTTGGTGGGGCGCTGCCTCAGATGCAACTGCTATATGGGCTGGCCAGTTAGGGCTTAATCTGCAAAGTTCGACTTTGAAGAATGATGAAACTGGAGAGCCATTCCATATCCAGCAAGCAAAACAGATACGTAAATATCGTGATGCTTGGAAAGAAGCAGGACATAGCGGAACCCCACGTGTTTCCGTCAGCCGTAGTATTTTCGCGATCACTGATGACCGGGATCGGGCATATTTTGGACGTGGTGGGAATGAAAGTGACTCAATCGGCTATATTGACGAAAATACGCGTGCGGTTTTCGGTCGTTCATATGCTGCTGAACCGGACGTTCTTATAAAAGAATTGGCGCAAGACGAAGCAATTAAAGAAGCAGATACTTTGCTGCTGACTGTGCCTAATCAATTGGGTGTTGAGTATAATGCCCATGTTATTGAATCAATTCTTAAACATGTGGCTCCAGCCCTTGGCTGGCGATAAAACAGAAAAGCTGGCCTGTTATAACAGGCCAGCTTTTATTTATTTACAGCTATCATCAATTGATAGAATCTAGTCCAAGCTCTTGCTGTTTTTCCAGTTGCTCGAATTCTTGTTTGGATAGAAAAATTCCATTTTGGTTGGCTTGCTCACGCGCAATATAGCGGCGCTGTGAAGGAAGCCTTGATCCTTGATCAACAATGGACTGAAAGAAAACTTCAGCAGCAGCCAAAGCATTACCTCTGCGCGATCCGGAAAAAGCTTCAGGGCAAAAAGCCAAGATAAGTTCGCCGTGATTTGGTGCGAGACTGGTTGTTCCTAAAAAATCTAAAGCTTCCTTACTGGTCAGATCACCGATCATAATGCCGGCCATGAGTTCTATCATTGTGCTGATAGCTGATCCTTTATGTTCGCCGAATGGCAGCATAGCTCCTGCTAAAGCTGCATCCGGATCTGTTGTCGGATTACCGTCGCTGTCGATGGCCCAGCCTTCAGGCAACTGCTTGCCAGCGCGGCGATAGATTTCTATTTCACCGCGGGCTGCTACGGAAGTGGCAAAATCGAAAACGTAAGGTGACTTATTCTCGCGCGGCCATCCAAAAGCAAAAGGATTGGTGCCCAATAATGGCTTGGTTCCGCCAGCAGGAACAACGGTTGAATAGCTCGGGCACATTGCCATTCCAGATAAACCATGATCGGTCAGAGCTTCGACTTCAGGCCAAAGGGCAGAGAAATGCGTGCAATTATTGATAATAAGTGCCGCTAAGCCATTCTTTTTGGTTTTTTCAACGAGATGCGGCAAACCTAATTCAAAAGCAGCATTAGCAAAGCCACCATTGGCATTAACACGCACAATTGCGGGTCTCTCATTGTCGCTGATTTCCGGAACTGCCTGCGGATCGACTTTTTTTGCTTGTACAGTGCGAAGCGCACCATCTATCCGGTATATGCCATGCGATTTACAATTGTCTCTCTCGCCTGCGGTTATCACCCTTGCAAGTGCACCAGCCTGAACAGAGTTTAATCCTGCTTTGTTAAATGCCGCTTCAACACGGTTTTGCAACTCCGCCACAGAGAGCTTAATCTCATCACTCATTATTTGAATTCCCATATTTTACCCTCAGTTCTTTCTATGTTTAAACGAAAGAAATTTTAGATAAAGCTAGGATGCAGAATATTTTTGCATTGGTTTATGCAAAAGTGCAGTAAACGAAGCTATATGTGTGGCCTTGTTATCTTTGCATAATAAGAGCGGAAAGTTCTTGAGCTGTTAGCTCTGCAGTAGAGCGGGAAATATGTGTCTTGCCGCTTTGAAGAATTGTAACATGATCTGCAATATTAACGACATCAGACATATCATGGCTAATTAAAATTACAGTGACACCATTTTCTTTTAATTTTTTGATAAGTTGCAGAACTTGTTCGGTTTCACGAACGCCCAATGCTGCTGTTGGTTCATCCATAATGATAATATCGGCATTCCAGCGCAGGGCACGGCTGATAGCCACGGCCTGTCGTTGACCGCCAGACAGATTTTGAACAATAGTTGTCATATCGCTCAAATCAGAATTTATTTGGGCTAGATAGAGTTTCGATTCAGCGATCATTTGGTTTTTATCGAGCATCTTGATACCAAGTTTTCGATATTCAAGCTCTGCGCCCATAAAAATATTTTGATAAATCGCCATACGTGGCGCAAGACCAAGATCCTGATGGATCGTTGCAATACCAGCTTTGAGTGCCATTTGCGGGTCGGTAAAGCGTGTTGGTGTTTCTTTGAGCAGAAGCTCTCCGCCGTCATGTTGCTCGACGCCGGAGATGATTTTGATGAGGGTGGATTTTCCTGCACCATTATCCCCGCAAACTGCGTGCACTTCACCCCGCTTAACCCTCAGATCGGCACTTTTTAAAGCCTGAACGGCACCGTAAGATTTTTGAATATTACGAGCGACGAGAATATCGTCCATAGCTTGGTTCCTGATCATTAATTTCTGGCTATGCCAATCTGAGATAAAACGTCGAGATTATTTTATAAAGGAATCCACATTTGACTTGTCAACGAGCGTTGATTTCAAGAAAAGATATGGTCCTGAGGTCACGGCATCCTTGGATTCTTTATCCACCGCGATGCGCTTCATTGATGCGACTGCGGCTTCACCCATTTCTTCAAAAGGGATAACGACTGTAGCAGTCATCATAGAATCCGGATCTTTAATGCGGCTGAATGCCTCCTGCCCACCATCAATAGAAACAAGCGGCACATCACCTTTTTGCATGCCTTGCTCTAACAATAGGTCATCAATGATGAAAGCCTGGCCATCAAAGGATGCCCATATACCTTTAAAGTTTCCGGCATTTTGAAGAATAAGGGCATTCATTCCGTTGCGGACGTCTTCTTGCCAGCTCTGAGTTTTAGCCATTGAATAAGAGCCAGCGACTGTTACGGCGGTATTTTCGCTCAAAACTGTATCAAGCTCTTTACCGCGAATGCGTGTGCCCATATTGGAATCAAACCGAGCAGTAAGGATAGGGCCGCTATAATTCATCTGACCGAGCAAATAGAGTGCAGCATCAGCACCTACCGCATATTCATTGACCTGAACGTCAAAGAGAGCATTTTCGCTGGCACCACTCATAATCGTAATAACCGGAATTCCAGCTTCTTTAGCGGCAGCAATTTGTGCTTCAAATTCAACCGGCTTGGACATTACAAGCACAATGCCGTCCACCTGTTTTTGAATAAGATTTTCAATCTGGTCAGCATGTGTGGGCAAAGTGCCATTGGCATTCAGCACGGTTGCATTCCAGCCAAACTCTTTTGCTGCTTGCTCTGCGGCATTTGCAGCGCGCGCATGCGTCTCCGACGACATTTGAAAAGCTGCGATGCCAAGGTCAAATGCGGCACTGCTATGGATTGATGCAGCCAATGCAAGGCCTGCTATGGATAGAATAAGTTTTGTTTTCATTTTCCCCTCAAATGATTTTCTTGCGTATTTTCCTATAAGGATAAGGCCGCTTTTTTGAGCGTACTGGCGGAGACGCTCACCGAGCCGATTACAATAAGCCCTAGCATAATGCTTTGCAGATAATAAGGAGCACCTAACAGAACGAGACCATTGCCGATAACCGCAATCATCAAAGCACCAACACAGGTTCCCAGAATATTAGGACGACCGGGGTCGAACATTGTCATACCAAGCAAGACGGCGGCAATACCGTTCATTAAAAAATCGCCAGCCATTTGCGGTGATGCCGAGCTTAGGTTCGACACAAGCAGCACAGCAGCTAAACCAGCAGCAAGACCCGATAATGATAGACCAAGCCGTTTCATCTTGATGGTCGCAATTCCTGCCCGATGTGCTGCATCGTCAGCTTCACCGGTTATCAGCATATGCAGGCCACGTTTTGTGCGGGTTGAGTAAAACCACGCCAGCAAAGCTATAGCGATTGTTATCAGAATAAGATTAGGAACTCCGTAGAGATTACCGCGCGAGATTGACAAAAATGTGCGGTCCCAGCGGCCAACAAAAGCCACGCCGCCTGTCACCATAAAAGCCAGTCCAGTCGCAATTGATGAAGTGCCAAGTGTTGCGATTAATGATGGGACTTTCAAGGTTGTCACCAAAAAACCATTCATCATTCCGCCAACCAAGCCAACCAAAATGCCGGCAAATGCTGCCAGTGGCCATGCTATACCAGCATAGATAAGTCCGCCAACAATAACTGCTGCCAAACTGCATATATTGGCAAAAGACAGATCAAGTTCAGATGTAATTAATGCAAATGTAAAACCAATAGAAAGGATGATCAGAAAGCTAGCCTGCTTTAATATGGATAATGAATTACCGATGGATGCAAAATTGGGTGCGAATATCATCAAAAGGATAACAATGAGCACCCCCGTCAGCGGCGTACCATATCGCGCGATCAGTTCTTTCAAAGCATCCTCCTAAGAAGCCATGTATTAGGCACCATTCTTCTCAAGAGAGGACGCCACTTCCTTTGCTGATAAAACGATCTAGCAAGAAGAGCCCAGCGATGCAATCATCGCTTTTAAATATGTACAGCCCAGTTGTATTTATGCGGGGGCATTACTTTGGAAGGTGCTGTAGGGACACTTTAAAGCGGGTTATTATTTGGCCATCACCGAAAGGCGATGGGATGCTTGCGCGATTGTTGTATATGTCTCTTTAAACAGCGCGAACAACTCATCATAAAGCGCTGTTTTTTGCAGATCAGGCTCATAGTATTTTCTATTCGGGGATATGTTTTGTGCAGCTTCTGCGAAACTGTTATCCAAGCGTAAGCCAACACGGGCAATAGTTAGTCCTCCGATGAGCCCCATTTCTTGTTTAGGAGAGGCAATCACTGTGCGGCCTAGGATATTGGCTCGAATTTGGTTCCAAAACGGACTTTTGGTTCCGCCTCCTGCAAAATAAATTGCTTCAACCAGCACTCCGGATGCCGCTTCAGCGCGCTCCAATACCAGACGATTGACATAGACCACGCCTTCCATAACAGCACGAACCATGTCACCGGTTTGATGTTCCGAGGTCAGCCCGATAAAGCTTGCTGTAAGTTTTGGGTCCCAGAAAGGCGTCCGCTCACCATATAAATAAGGATGGAATAAAAGCGGTTTATAGGATTGTTGTGATAAACATTGATCAAGCTTTATATCAAAAGATTCATCGCTTTTATCGAGTTGATTTATTATCCAAGCGAGAGCATTGCCGCCATTTTGACTAGGGCCGCCAAGATGCCAGATATGTTGCCCCCACTGTAAAGTAATCAGCCCATCAGCATCCGCCTCTTTTGAGGACATTACGCCGAAAACTTCCGAAGAGCCTGATGTCCCATAAGCTAGTTCTGATTTGAGTGCGCCCAAACCTGCAACACCAGTCCAGGTGTCATTGCAACCACAAAAAACTTGCGCACCCTTAAGAG
>CANQXU010000006.1 GCA_947627865.1 uncultured Paenochrobactrum sp.
TAATTTAATTTTTATTTATCAAGCCCGTATACACCATGCAGTGTCCGGACTGCCAGTTCGGTATAAGCATTATCAATCAAAATGGAAATCTTAATTTCCGAAGTTGTGATAGCGCGGATATTAATGCCTTTATCAGCAAGAGCACGGAATGCCGTTGCTGCAACACCTGCATGGCTGCGCATGCCAATCCCAATCACAGAAACCTTGGCGAGACCTGATTCTGACTGGATTGTATCAAAACCAATATCATCTTTCGCCAGATCCAACGCCTTAACCGCTTTTTCAAGATCGGCTGAAGGTACGGTGAAGGTCATATCTGTTTTTGAACCATCTTCAGAGATGTTCTGCACAATCATATCAACATTGATACGCTCCTCAGCCAATGGGCCGAAAATTGCTGCTGAAACACCCGGACGGTCATTCACACGACGGAGCGAAATCTGAGCTTCATCTTTCGCAAAAGCGATACCAGTCACGACCTGCTGTTCCACGATTTCATCCTCGTCGCAAATAAGAGTTCCCGGTGGATTTATAGGGTCATCCATGCCCGGTGCATTGGGGTCTGTAAAGCTAGAACGGACGAATGTCCGCACTTTATGAACCATCGCAAGCTCAACCGAACGCACCTGCAATACTTTGGCGCCCAGTGAAGCCATTTCCAGCATTTCTTCAAAAGAAATTTGCGAAAGACGCTTGGCTTTTGGTTCAATACGCGGATCAGTGGTGTAAACACCGTCCACATCAGTATAAATATCGCAGCGATCCGCTTTAACTGCAGCTGCCACCGCAACCGCAGATGTATCAGAGCCGCCACGGCCTAATGTCGAAATTCTATGATCCGGTCCAATCCCTTGGAAACCCGCGACAACAGCAACCTGCCCCATTTCCATTCGGCGGATGATTTCACTGCCATCAATCTCAACTATGCGGGCCGCACCATGTGAGTTATCGGTTTTTATTGGAATTTGCCATCCATGCCACGAGCGTGCATCCACGCCAATGGATTGCAGAGCAATTGCCAGCAAACCACTGGTTACCTGCTCTCCTGAAGCTAAAATCGCATCATATTCACGTGCGTCATAAATGGATGAAGGTGCGCCACAAACTTTTGGCATATTTTGCACCCAGTTAACCAGTTCATTTGTCTTACCTGCCATGGCAGAAACGACAATAGCGACCTGATTACCAGAATCCACTTCACGTTTCACATGCTGCGCCACATTATAGATGCGGTCCAGATCGGCTACCGATGAGCCGCCGAATTTCATCACGATGCGCGCCATTTATGGTTACGTCCCGAAGTCTGAAATTTCAATTGAGCCAGCGACAATTGTATAAACGGCTGCCAACTGACCAGTCGGAAGGTCACATACCCAAAATGATCGAACTCTGCAAGTAAATGACGTTTTTAACTTGACTTTATTTTTGCGGCAGACAAGTCCATGATAGTTGATATGGAGATTGAAATGAGCCAGATGACCCGCAGTACCATTGATAAAGCTGAAATAGAACATTTCTCGCGCATTGCTGCTGAATGGTGGAACCCACAAGGCAAATTCAGGCCGCTTCATAAGTTCAATCCGACCAGACTGGCTTATTTGAAAGAAAAGATCTGCCAGCATTTTGGTCGCGATCCGCTCAGCCAGCGCCCGCTTGAAGGCCTGCGCATTCTCGATATAGGCTGCGGTGGCGGTTTATTATGCGAGCCAATGGCCAATATGGGTGCCATTGTCATTGGCGCCGATGCCTCTGAAACCAATATTGAGGTAGCAAAAATACACGCAGAACAAAGTGGTGCTGTTGTTGACTATCGGGCGACAACAGCAGAAGCACTTGCGGAAGCGGGTGAGCAATTCGACATAGTCCTGAATATGGAAGTGGTGGAGCATGTTGCTGATGTTGATTTATTCATGTCGGCCACCGCACAAATGGTAAAATCAGGCGGCCTTATCTTTGTCGCCACAATCAACCGCACTCTGAAAGCCTATGGTCTTGCCATTATTGGAGCGGAATATGTCTTGCGCTGGCTGCCGCGCGGCACGCACCAATATGACAAGCTTGTCAGGCCAGAAGAGCTCGAATCAGCACTAAGCCAAGCAGGCCTGAAAATATCCGACAAAATTGGCGTTACATATAATCCACTTGCAGATAGCTGGAGCCGCTCTTCCGATTTGTCGGTGAATTACATGATCATGGCCGAGCGCCCTTAGACACGAAACAAGCCATATTATAATCAAGAGCGCATTTGCGCTCTTGTCGTCATGCTGACACCGATTGAGATGATAACAGCCCCCATCCATGTCAGGAGCTGGTAATGCTCGTCAAATAAGAATGCTCCTGAAACCAACCCCATAGCAGCCGCAACATAGCCGATCTGGCTGAGATATACGGGCCCGCCAACCTCCTGCAAGCGGAAAAAAAGAGCAAACATCGCAGCAGCAGCACAAGCCTGCATCACACTGGCAACAGGAATTTCGCCATAGAGCGACAATGGCAGGCTGCCTTCACTTAACAGAACAAACACTGTCAATAAAAGAACCGACGCAAGATGGCTCCCGCAGGCAAGCTCCACCGGATGCGCACCCTTTGGCCAGTCAATAGAACGGTAAATATTACCCATAGCCAATGCGACTGGAATCAACAATGCCAGCAACACCCATAACCAATCAACCGAGCTACTGACACCACTGCGCGATAAAGCGACCAGAAGTGCCCCTAAACACCCAACGACAATCCCGCCAACCGCAAGCATGTCAGGACGGCGTAGCTTTAGTCCAATTGAAAATAGCAGCGTTATGACAGGTGATATTGTATACATAATACCGGTGAAACCAGTGCCAAGTTTTGGGATAACTGACAGAATCAAAACATTGGGAACTGCATAGGAAATCAACGCTGTTAAAAAATAGTAACGTAAACGTGTTCCGCCAAGCCCAAGCATTCTGCCCTGCAAGATCAGCCAGAAAAGCAGGATGAAACCAGCGCCTGCAGAGATGAGCAACGCCCACATAGAGGCAGGGATCAGCGCCGCTGACGCGATTTTTCCTAATGGCAGTGTCAGGCCTAAAAATGCACCGGTAGCCAGCAAAAGCAGGATCGGCGAGCCGAGAAAAACTTGCATAATCACTTTCAAAACAACCAGCGGGCTGTGTTTCTGCCCCCTGAATGAATAAAATAGCAAATCATCCGATTGGTTATTTTATGTCTTTAAATACATCTCAATCATAACAGATATTCAGTGGTCAACCATAAAATTACCAAAAATTACGCATTGACCGTTATTGTATCCAGGATATAGTATCCAAATATAGGACCCGTATGGAGAGCGGGAGGAGAGATTTTATTGTCGGCCTTTGAATGGCGCAGCCAGACCCGTCTGTTGGACGAGGTTGCGGATGCATTGCGCGAACGTATTTATTCCGGCATCTATGCACCAGGTGCTATTTTGCGGCAGGAACAGATCGCAACAGAGTTCGGCATCAGTCGCACTCCGTTGCGCGAAGCATTTCGTGTGCTTGAGCGTGATGGGCTAGTTGTCCATCAGGCAGGCAGAAGTGTTCGTGTTGCCAGCGCTGATTTGAACCATCTCGTTGATGCTTATGCTTTACGTGAAGTGGTTGATGGTGTTGCTGCACGCTTTGCAGCTGAAAGATCGACACCGGAAGATATTGCGCTTTTCCGCTCAATGATCAAACAACAGCCATCATCTGTATCACCATGGAATCCCAAATCCTATACGCAGCTGAATGTTGACTTCCATATGGCAATTATGAATGCAGCCAGAAATCCAACTCTGCTCGCATTCATCCCTTTGCTCCGTATGACATCCCAAGTTTTTGCACCCGCCTTTTCGCTTTCGGTAGAGCGTGCGCGGGAAGCACTGATTGAACATGAGCAAATCGTTGATGCGATTGCCAATCGCGAAGGCGACAAGGCAGAGATCCTAGCCCGCGCCCATATCCGCTCCACGACAGCAAGACTTCAGGCACAAAAGCCTGAACCGGAGACTGCAAAATGACAATAACAACCCAAGACGATCTTCCTTTGTATGGGAACTTCATTGACAAAAAATGGCAGCCAGCCCTTTCAGGTCAAACGATCACACTAAAAAATCCATCTGACGGCAGTGATCTGGCATTGATTGCGCGCGGTTCAGCCGAGGATATTGATCTTGCTGTTAAGGCTGCGCGCAAAGCGCTTTCCGGCCCTTGGGGTAAGATGTCGGCTACAGAGCGTGGCCGCATCATGCAAAATATCGGCCAGGCTGTTTTAAAAGAAATTGATCTGCTGACTGAACTTGAAGCGAAGGATGTTGGCAAGCCGCTCACACAAGCGCGTGCGGATGTGATAGCGCTCGCCCGTTATCTAGAATTTTATGGTGCTGCCGCTGATAAAGTACATGGTGAAACATTACCCTACCAAGACGGCTTCACGGTAATGACGATTTATGAGCCACAAGGTGTGACTGGTCACATCATTCCGTGGAATTATCCGATGCAAATCCTTGGCCGCAGCCTTGGTGCCTCTCTGGCCATGGGCAATGCCACTGTGGTCAAACCCGCAGAAGAAGCTTGCCTTACTATCCTCAACTTTGCGCGCATTGCCGATGAAGCAGGATTGCCTGCTGGTGTGCTCAATGTTGTAACCGGTTTGGGGCTAGAAGCAGGAGCCGCACTTTCAGCCCACCCTGACATCAACCATGTTTCTTTCACCGGATCATTACGCACTGGTGAAGCGGTGCAAACTGCTGCAGCCAAACATGCCGTTCCGGTAACATTGGAACTGGGTGGAAAGTCACCACAAATTGTCTTTGCTGATGCCGATATTGATGCTGCCCTTCCCTATCTTGTCAATGCCGGCATTCAAAACGCCGGACAAACATGCTCGGCATCCTCACGCATTCTCGTACAGCGAGATATATATGAAGACGTCGTTGCACGGATGAGTGAGCGTTATAAAGCACTCATCGTTGGTTCCGCATTGACCGATCCATCTGTGGGCCCTGTTGTTTCACAGCGCCAAAAAGCGATTATCGACAGCTATATCGAGCTTGCCAAACAAGATGGTTTGACGATTGCCGCACAAGGCACCCTTAGTTCAGATGCACCAAAGGACGGTGCCTATGTTCTGCCAACATTAATTCGGGATGTGCCTGCCGATCATCGCTTGGCACAAGAAGAAATCTTTGGGCCCGTTCAGGTCATCATGCCTTTTGATACTGAAGAAGAAGCAATCGCCTTAGCAAATGGCACTGATTATGGTCTGGTTTGTGGCGTATGGACGCGTGATGGTGCCCGTCAGATGCGGATGGCCCGTTCGGTTCAAGCGGGGCAGGTTTTCGTCAATAATTATGGTGCTGCCGGTGGTGTAGAGCTACCTTTTGGAGGCGTTAAACGTTCCGGCCATGGACGCGAAAAAGGGTTTGAGGCGCTGTACAGTTTTGCAACCTTAAAAACCATCGCTGTCTGGCACGGATAAAATTATATATATTCAAGGGAGAATATGCAGTGTCACTTAAAGGAAAAACTGCTTTCATTACAGGTGCAGGCTCAGGCTTTGGTGAGGGAATGGCCAAACGTTTCGCGGCAGATGGCGCCTATGTTGCGGTTGTCGACCGTGACAAAGCTGGCGCAGATCGTGTTGCTGCCGAAATTGGTGCCAATGCTTTTGCAATTGCTGCGGATGTTTCATCAGAAGAGGATATTCAGCAAGCGATTATTGCCACAATCGAAAAGTTTGGCGATCTTGATATCTTGATCAACAATGCAGGCATTGGCCACAAGCCGCAACCAGCGGAAAATGTAGAGCCTGATGAATTTGACCGTATTGTTGGTGTCAATATTCGTGGTATTTATTTGGCGACCCGCGCTATTATTCCGCATTTTAAGAAAAAAGGCGAAGGCATCATTTTGAATATCGCCTCGACCGGCGCTGCCCGACCACGTCCAAACCTTGCATGGTACAATGCAACGAAGGGCTGGGTTGTTTCTGCAACCAAAGCACTGGCCATTGAGTTGGCTCCATCCAATATTCGTGTTAATGCGCTCAATCCGGTGGCTGGTGAAACACCATTGCTGACCACCTTCATGGGCGAAGACACTGAAGAAATCCGTAAGAAATTCCGCGATTCCATTCCTCTTGGCCGCTTGCTTAAGCCACAGGATCTGGCAGAAGCGGCAGCGTTTCTCTGCTCGTCTCATGCAAGTATGATTACAGGCGTTGCATTGGATGTTGACGGTGGTCGCTCAATCTGACTTCATTCAGCCGAGTTAAAGAAGACCGGATATTCTCACGAGGGGAGGAAATAAATGAATAAAAAACTCATTACTGGTCTGGTTACAGCGGCGATGCTGGCATCCGTAAACGGTGCTTTTGCCAACCAGACATTGATCGTCGGTGAAGTATTGGAACCGCCAGGACTTGATCCGACCGTCAATGCAGCATCGGCAATTCGCCGCGTGACATATGCCAATCTTTTTGAAGGCTTGGTACGCATCGCTGAAGATGGTTCCATCCAGCCGGCACTGGCAGAGAGCTGGGACATCTCCGATGACCAGCTCACCTATAGTTTCAAACTGCGTGAAGGCGTTAAGTTTCACGACGGAGAGCCGTTCAACTGTTCCGTTGTAAAGTTTTCCTATGAACGCGCTGTCGCCCCCGATTCGACCAATGCCCAAAAAGGTCTTTTCGAGCCGATTGAAAAAACTGAATGCACAGATGACAACACAGCCGTTGTGACATTGAAGCGTCCATCCTCAACCTTCCTTTTTGGAATGGGCTGGGGTGATGCGGTTATGGTTTCACCAACATCAGCGGAAAACAATAAAACCAATCCTATTGGAACCGGACCATTCAAATTCAAAAGATGGGTGCAAGGTGATCGTGTCGAGTTTGAACGCAACCCCGACTATTGGGGAACGCCTGCCAAACTTGAAAATGTAACTTTCGTTTTCATCAGTGACCCGTCCGCTGCGGCTGCAGCAATCATGGCCGGTGATGTGGACGTATTTGCAGAATTTCAAGCGCCTGAACTACTCAATCGCTTTAAAAGTGATGAGAATTTGCAAGTGGAAGTTGGCACCACAGCCGGCAAAGTGATCATGTCGCTTAACAACGCCCGCGCGCCCTTCGACAATCAAAAGTTCCGTCAGGCTTTAGCGCATGCTATCGACCGCACAGCATTCATTGATGCTGTATCATCCGGTTATGGTGATCCGATTGGCTCACATTATACACCTGTTGATCAGGGCTATATCGACCTGAATGACGTCTATCCTTATGATCCTGAGAAAGCTAAGCAGCTGCTTGAAGAAGCAGGAATTGCACAAGGCACCTCCTTTACGATCACCCTGCCTCCGCCAGCCTATTCCCGCCGTGGTGGTGAAATCATATCAGCAATGTTGGCTGATGTTGGTTTGCAGGCCAATCTCGTGCCAATCGAATTTGCCCAGTGGCTCGATCAGGTCTTCAAGCGTGGTGATTATGATGCGACCATTATTGGTCACACCGAAGCCCGTGACCTCGATATTTATGCCCGTGACCAGTATTATTTCAATTATAACAGCCCTGAATATAAGGCGCTTTATAAAGAATATACTGAAACGACCGATGAAGCGAAACAGCTGGAACTTTTAGGCCAATTGCAGCGCAAGCTAGCAGAGGATGAGCCAAATATCTTCCTCTACGCCTTACCTAAAATTGGTGTCTGGAACAAAAATGTGAAAGGTCTGTGGAAGAACCTGCCGCTTCCGGCAAATGATCTGACACAAGCCTATTGGGAAGAATAAATCCCGACTTGCGAAATACTCCCTCCGATAAATTGGAGGGAGTATTTAAAAATTTGAATGCAATAAGCAACAACTGCTTATTTAATTAATGACGTGCAACGGATTATATATTTATTAATCCGTCTAGACTGGGATACTGGTTATGGTGAGCTATATTTCAGGGCGTCTTGTATCATTGATACTGACCACGCTCGCCGCCTCCATCATCGTTTTTTTACTCATGCAGGTTCTGCCAGGTGATCCGGCAGCTGTCATGCTAGGCATTAATGCGCAACCGGAGACACTGGCTGCTCTGCAAAAGCAGCTTGGACTAGATGCGCCACTATGGTCACGCTATCTGACATGGATAAGCGGTTTTGTCGTTGGTGATTTTGGCGTAAGCTATACATATTCTGTTCCAATCAGCGAATTGTTGGGTCCGCGGATTTTGGTTTCTCTACCGCTCGCAATGCTCGCTATGTTCCTCTCCATCATTGTTGCCATCCCCTTGGGTGTTATTGCTGCGTCTAAACGCGGCCAGGCAACAGATGTTATTGGTATGGGCGTAGCGCAAATCGGCGTTGCCATCCCGAATTTCTGGTTGGGGCTTTTGCTGATTTTGCTATTCTCGCTTCAACTTGGCTGGCTTCCCGCTTCCGGTTTTGGCGGTTGGGAACGTGGTCTATGGACTGGTCTGCGCTCGCTTATATTACCTGCAGTCGCGCTCGCATTACCGCTTGCCGCCATTCTTGCACGTGTAACACGCTCTGCCGTGATTGAAACATTAAGCGAAGACTTTGTGCGCACTGCACGCGCGAAAGGCCTGAGCAAGAGTGCTGCATTGTGGAAACATGCCACCCCCAATGCTCTCATTCCGGTCGTAACAATTATCGGCCTCCAGTTTTCATTCCTGCTTGCAGGTACGATCATCATTGAAAATGTTTTCAATCTGCCAGGTGTCGGACGTTTGATTTTCCAATCCATCGCACAACGCGATCTCATCACAGTACAATCTCTTGTAACCTTATTGGCAGCCAGCGTTATCGCCGTAAATTTTCTGGTTGATCTTGCTTATGGCTTTCTTGATCCGCGCCTTTCTACAGGAGGCAAAGGATGACTGACATGCAAAAAAATATTGCAGAACCCGCCCGACCGGGCAGGTTTGGCAGCCTTATGCTGACATTTTTTTCCAGCCGCAGCCTGATGGTTGGCGCTATAATCACAGCTCTGCTGATTGCCATGGCATTGCTTTCCTATCTCTGGACGCCTTATTCACCAACCGGATTGAATATTAAAGATAAGTTGCAAGGGCCAAGCCTGAACCATTTATTTGGCACAGATGCTTTTGGCCGTGACGTCTTTTCAATGATTATGGTCGGTGCGCGCAACTCCATTGCAGTGGCAATCATTGCAGTTGCTGTGGGTGCTGGTATCGGCATCCCTCTTGGCGCCTATGCTGCGGCGCGTGGCGGCTTTATCGATGGTATCGTGATGCGCATGACAGATCTTGCCTTCGCCTTTCCTGCTCTTCTGACGGCCGTCATCATTACTGCAATTTTCGGCCCCGGTGCGATCAATGCCATGATCGCTATAGGTATATTCAACATACCAGTTTTTGCCCGTGTTACCCGTGGTGCATCGCTGGGTCTTTGGACACGTGAATATGTGCTGGCTGCAAGAACCGCCGGCCGTGGCGATATAGCCATAACACTTGATCACGTATTACCCAATATCGGGCATGTGCTGATCGTTCAGGCAACTATTCAATTTGCATTGGCGATTGTTGCTGAAGCAGGCCTTTCTTATGTCGGCCTTGGCACGCAACCACCTATGCCGAGTTGGGGTAAAATGCTGAATGATGCGCAAACTTATATATATGATGCACCTTGGCTTGCGATTTTCCCTGGACTTGCAATTACTTTTGCCGTTCTCGGTCTCAATATGCTGGGTGACGGTCTGCGCGATACGCTTGATCCGCGCGTGCGGAGGCAGAGATGACAGCTCCATTGCTTGAAATAAAGAATATGACCGTAGAGCTGCCTTTTGGCAGTCGCAACGCCGATATTCTTTCCGATATTTGCCTGACACTTAACCGTGGCGACCGTTTGGGCATCGTTGGGGAAAGCGGCTCGGGAAAATCTATCACTGCGCTTGCTGTAATGGGCTTGCTGCCGGAGCGTATGCAGGTAAAAGGCACTTTGCGTTTTGACGGGCAAGACCTCATTACGATGCCGGAAGACCAGCGCTGCGCCATGCGCGGACGCCGCGCCGCCATGATTTTCCAAGAGCCGATGACTGCGCTTAATCCGGTGAAATCCATTGGAGCACAAATCGCTGAAAGCCGCCGATTACACCTGAAAGAAAACAAAGCCGATGCAGAGGCAAAAGCACGCCAACTGCTCGACAGGGTCGGCTTGCCAGGCCCTCGCTTTGATCTTGGGTTATATCCTCATCAGCTTTCAGGCGGGCAACGCCAAAGAGTGATGATCGCCATGGCAATTGCCTGTGAGCCTGATCTGCTGATTGCGGACGAGCCAACAACTGCACTTGATGTTACGGTTCAGGCACAGATTCTTGATCTTCTTGATGATTTGGTTGACGAAACCGGCACAGCTTTAATGCTGATCACACATGATTTGGGTGTCGTTTCGGAAATGACAGATCGTATTGCAGTGATGTATGCCGGACGCATCGTTGAAACTGGCCCAACGCAAGATGTTTTCCGCCGCATGGCCCATCCATATGCACGCGGCCTCTTTGCTGCCTCCCCTCATGGGGCAGCACTCAATCGCGAAGATGGTGAAAAACGCCAGCGGCTTTCCGCCATACCTGGTGTTGTCCCAGATCCATTAAGCCGTGGCAATTTCTGTTCATTTTCTGATCGTTGCAACTTTGCTGAAAATGATTGTCGCCTATCGCAGCCACGGCTTGAGACATTGCACGATGCCAAAACCGCTTCCCACAAAGTTGCGTGTTTCCATCCTTGCCAAGGTGAGGTGATTTTATGACCCGACCAGTCCCGCATCATACAGATAATGTGATGCTGCAAGTCCGTGATGTTGTGCGCGATTATGATCTGCCACGTCATTCAATCTTTTCTGCCAAGAAAAAACTACGTGTTTTGCATGGGGTCAGCATTGATCTGCCTGCACGTCAAAGCTTAGGTATTGTGGGTGAAAGCGGCTCTGGGAAATCAACCCTTGCACGCGCTGTAATGGCATTGGAGCGTCCGCAATCGGGTCAAATTTTGCTTGATGGTGAAGATATTTTTGCACTGGACAGAGCAGATTTGCGTCAAGCCCGTAAGAAATTTCAAGCGATTTTCCAAGATCCCTATGGCTCACTTGACCCACGCCATACAGTACGCCGTATTGTGCTGGAGCCAGTTATTTCTTTAGAAGGAAGCGGCTCACAAGCGGAGCGTAACGCCCGCGTGGATGAAGTCCTTGAAGCGGTCGGGCTTCCAGCTGGTTCTGCCGATAAATACCCGCATGAATTTTCAGGCGGGCAGAGACAGCGTATCGCTATTGCACGGGCTTTAATCACTCGCCCTGCTTTGATTGTTGCTGATGAGCCAGTCTCTGCACTTGATGTTTCTATTCAAGCGCAAGTGCTCAATCTGATGATGGATTTGCAAGACAAATTCGGCTTGTCATATCTTTTTATCAGCCATGATCTTGGCGTTGTGCGTGTTATCACCGACCGGGTGGCGGTAATGCATCTGGGTCGTATTGTGGAAGAAGGCCCAACCAATGCCGTCTTCGACAATCCGCGCCATCCTTACACGCAAGCGCTGGTCAATGCCGTTCCAAAACCATTTTCCGGCAGGCGGAAACGTTTGAAAACCGATGCAACGGCACCCAATGTCGCGGTTCATGATAGCGGAACAGGCAAGGGCTGTGCTTACGCATCTTTGTGCCCGATCGCACAAGCTAAATGCTTGTCGGAGATCCCGCCCGAAAAACCAATAACGGATGAATGGTACGCACGCTGTCATTTTGCTTAGAACAAACCACAAAACGGGATTGGATTTTGTGGTTGTGTGCATGAAATTTTGGAGGAGTTAAAATGTCTGAATTAGCAGATCTAACAGCGGTAAGCCTTGTTTCTTCATTTAAGAATAAAGATTTATCTCCGGTTGAAGTCACAGAGGCTGTCATATCGCGTATCGAATCCTATGAGCCACAGCTCAATGCTATGTGGGCATTTGATCCAGAAGCCGCACGTATCGCTGCCAAAGCCTCGGAAGCGCGCTGGTTAAAAGGCGAACCAGCGGGCCCGATTGATGGCGTTCCAACAACGATTAAAGAAAATATTGCCACCAAAGGAACAGCCGTTCCGCTTGGATGTGCTGCTACAGCGCTTATCCCTGCAGCTGAAGATGCACCATGTGCTGCACGCACACGTGAAGCAGGCGGCGTTATTCTAGGTAAAACAACCATGCCGGATCTTGGCATGTTATCGTCAGGACTTTCCAGCTTTCATAAACTGGCCCGCAATCCGTGGGATTTGAATACCAACCCTGGCGGCTCAAGTGCGGGCGCAGGTTCTGCTGCAGCTGCCGGATATGGCCCCTTGCATATTGGTACTGACATTGGCGGCTCCATTCGCCTGCCAGCTGGTTGGTGCGGTATTGTTGGTCTCAAACCATCCTTTGGCCGCATCCCGATTGATCCGCCATTCCTTGGCCGTGTTGCTGGTCCTATGACAAGAACAGTTGCCGATACTGCACTCTTCATGACTGTTTTATCTCTTCCGGACCGCCGCGATGGGATGAGTTTGCCTTACACCGAACTACCTTGGATGGATTTGCATACCAACCTTAAGGGCAAACGCATTGGCTTGTGGCTTGATGCCGGTTTTGGTGCAGATGTTGAGCCAGAGGTTAAAGCCGCGATTGAAGCAGCCGCAAAAGTTTTTGAAGATGCAGGCGCGATTATTGAGCCAATTGCACCTTTCCTCAACCGTCCTATGATTGATGGTCTGGATCGTTTTTGGCGTGCGCGATCATGGTCAGACGTCTCAAAAATGTCTAAGGAAGATCAGGAAAAAATCCTGCCATATATCTATGACTGGACAGCGACAGCCAAGGACTTGAACGGTCAGGAAGTCTATACAGGCTTTGCCCAGATTGATGTTATGCGCAATGCTGCACTCAAGGCCTCGGCTGGTTTTGATTTCATCATTTCTCCCACCGCGCCGATGCCGACCTATCCGGCGGAATGGGCATCTCCAGTTAATGATCCCCAAAAGCCTTTTGAGCATATCGCATTTACAGTTGCGATGAATATGTCCGAGCAACCAGCAGTTTCCATAAATTGCGGCTATACCTCAAAAGGACTGCCAATTGGGTTGCAGATCTTCGGCCAACGTTTCGATGATCTGGGCGTTCTTCAAATGGCGCAAGCCTATGAAGACCGACGCCCCGAGCAACAGCCTTGGCCCGTTATTGCATAATATGAAACATCCAGTCACTGTTGCGGGAGAAAACAGAAATGACTATCGAAGTTGAATGGGCGCGCATGACCGCGCCCGACCTTCGTGCAATTGCTGAAAAAGAAAATGCTTTAGCAATCCTGCCCGTCGGTTCGTTAGAGCAACACGGGCCTCACTTGCCTGTTATCACTGATACAGCAAGTGCAAGTGCAGCATCAATTCGGGCTGCACGCCTTGTTGCAGATGAAGTACCGGTTGCTGTGTTACCGGGCCTCTGGCTTGGAATGAGTGAGCACCACTTGCCTTTTGGCGGCACAATCACAGTTGATTACCATGCCTATGAAGCCATGTTGCGCGGCATAGTTCGCTCACTCAAAGCGCTTGGCTTCAAGCGCCTTTTAATCGTCAATGGTCATGGCGGCAATGTTGACCCGCTAGCAGTTGCAGTGCGCGAACTGGCTGTAACTTATGATATGCCGATTGTAGCAACCACACCTTGGTTCCTTGCACCGCAAGAAATCGCTGCAGTATTTGAATCGGACACAGCGCCCAAGCATGCCTGCGAGGGTGAAACCTCTGTCATGATAGCGATTGCAGGCGATGTTGTAAAAATCGACAAGCTCGATGAAGCAATGCAGCAAGCCCCGCAGCCTGTTCATACTCCTGAGGGTTTTTCGCGGTTTTACTCATTCTCAGAACGCGCTCCTATTACCGGAACTTGGGGCGACCCACGCTTAGCGAGTGCTGAAAAAGGCGAGAAGTTTTTATCAATCCAGGCAAAAGCACTGGCTGAAGCCATACGCGCAGATGCCCTTTGGTCGCAACCAGACCCTGTATGGCAGGAAGCACGCGGATTAAAAACAACAGCCGGAAAACTTGGCTAAATAACATTTCCCCCTGCAACCTGTTCAATATTGCAGGGGGATTTAAAGGCTCTGGTTAATCTTCCAATCCGTCAAATAATGCAGTCGATAAATATCGCTCTGCAAATGACGGAATGATCACCACAATATTCTTGCCAGCATTTTCAGGCCGTTTGCCAATCTCAATCGCGGCAGTTAGCGCAGCGCCTGAAGAGATACCGACAGGGATACCTTCAATGCGTGCCACTGCGCGTGCATTTTTAAACGCGTCATCATTGGACACCTGAATAATTTCATCATAGATGCCTGTATCCAATGTCTTTGGAGCAAAACCGGCGCCGATACCCTGAATTTTATGTGGGCCTGCTGCACCACCTGAAAGCACGGGTGAATCTTCCGGTTCCACAGCAATGACTTGAAAAGATGGTTTGCGCGATTTTAGAACCTGACCAACACCAGTGATTGTACCACCGGTACCAATCCCCGAGATCAAAATATCAGCTTCACCATTTGTATCATTCCAAATTTCCTCTGCCGTGGTAAGGCGGTGGATTTCCGGATTTGCATCATTCTCAAATTGTTGCGGAATGATGGCTTCAGGGTTTGATGCAGCAATTTCTTCTGCCTTGGCAATCGCCCCCTTCATACCTTTCGCACCTTCAGTTAAGACAAGTTCAGCGCCAAGCAGCTTTAAAAGCTTGCGGCGCTCGACCGACATTGTTTCCGGCATTGTCAGGATCAAGTGATATCCCTTGGCCGCAGCAGCAAAAGCCAGTGCGATACCCGTATTACCAGAGGTCGGCTCGACAAAAACTGTTTTACCAGGCGTTGCTTTACCTTGGCTTTCAAGGCTCTCAATCATAGCCAGACCGATACGGTCTTTTACGCTGGCGAGCGGATTAAAAAACTCAAGTTTCAATAATAAATTAGCAACTACACCATTTTCTTTGGCAAATTTATCTGCTCTGACCAATGGTGTGTTGCCAATTGTATCTATAATGGAATCATAGATTAGACCGCGCCCAATCGCTGCGGTTTTGGCTTCAGAGGACTTAGAATGCGTATTGTTAGTATTCTTATCTGTTGCATGACTCATCAGAACATCTCCGGGCTAATTTTCCGATCATTTTAAGTACGCAAGGCAACAAAACAAGCTTGCGTCTCACAAGTTGATCATGGGCATTAGAATTAATTATCATTATTATCCGTAGCGTAGAATTATATTCTATTTTGCAGGAATATTATTATCTTCAAACCTCAGCGCTTGATTAAAGTTATAGGCAATGATTTGCTTAGTTTATTAATTATGACGATCAGTGTGACCAACACAATATCATGATTATTATACAATAAAATAGAATGGGAAAAACGATGTACAAGCATATTCTGGTCGCAACAGATGGTTCAGACCTTGCCAATAAAGGTGTGACGCAAGGGATCGAACTGGCCAAGGAGCTCAAAGCAAAGATCACTTTTGTGTCTGTATCCGAGCAACTTCCCAGCTATGGTGTTGTTGTCGCGGCCGAATGGGCGACAAGCCCGTCAATTTTGCAGGAATATACAGATCACGTTAATAAGGCGACAATTGATATTCTCAAAAGAGCACGCACACTCGCTGAAGAAGCCGGCATAAAAGCTGAAGCAATCCATATTGAGAACAATTCCCCCGCTGCAGGCATCTTGAGTGCGGCAAAATCAGAAGATTGCGATCTGATCGTCATTGCATCGCATGGACGTCGCGGGGTCACGAAACTATTGCTGGGTAGCCAAGCCGCCGAGGTTCTTTCACAAAGTGAAGTTCCCGTTCTCATCGTCAAATAATGACCATTAAAGCCGTAAAACAATACTGGCTTTACACTCATGCTTTTGAATGGCGGCTATTATCAATCGAACACGTTAATCAAGCTCGCCATTCAGCTCTTCAATATCATCAAAAATCTCTTGCCATTGAGTATCTGTTAGATTCAGCAATTTAAAGCTTCTGAGCAGGAAAGTACCTTCGCAAGCGATAAAGGCCAGTCGTGCCAGCCGGTCTCGGCGCTGGCTCATATCCAAACCACTTAATTGGCTGGCATACCATTTTCGTGTCTCTTCCAACTGGTCACTATTGGGAACAAGACTGGCGATCATCGCTGAAAAGCGAGAATCATCTGTTTCTTCACTCTCGCGCGTTACTTGAATATGCGCTCCAATATGCGACACAGGATCTTCAGCATGCTTCTGCAATGCTCTGACTTTAGCATCAAAAACACGCCCCCAGCGGTTAATGATAGCTCTCACCAAACCATCCTTATTGCCGAAGCAATATTGGACGCCACCTTTGGTAATGCCCGCAACACGCGCAACATTGTCCATGGTGAGCGCTTCAGTACCGCCCTCAGTTAATAAGTGCTCAGCCGCATCAAGCACCCTATTACGGTCAACACTGCGCGGTCGTCCAATTTTTCTTAATCTTTTAGTTTCCATACAAGAGGATTTAAATTAAGCGCATCAATGAGACAAGCAATAATAAGATAAGGTAGCACCATGTTTCCCGCCAATCGCTGGGCCGTTCTGGCAGTTGTATCAAGTGCATTATTTCTGATCGTCATTGATATGACGGTACTTTATACAGCGCTCCCCCGCCTGACCCATGATTTACATGCAACAGCATCACAAAAACTATGGATCATCAACGCTTACCCGCTCGTTGTGGCAGGCTTGTTGCCAGGTACCGGCACGCTGGGTGACCGTATCGGGCACCGCACCATGTTTTTGTCCGGTCTTGTTGTGTTCGGGCTTGCCTCACTCTTTGCAGCCTTTGCAGGCACTGCCAATATATTGATTGCCGCGCGCGCCCTACTGGCACTAGGCGCCGCTATGATGATGCCTGCAACACTTTCCATCATCCGGCTCACATTCCGCGATGAAAAAGAACGGTCACTCGCATTAGGCATCTGGGCATCTGTTGCTTCCGGTGGCGCCGCCTTCGGGCCGGTTGTCGGTGGGTTTTTACTCGAATATTTCTGGTGGGGATCTGTTTTTCTGATCAATGTGCCCGTTGTGATAATAGCATTGTTGATTAGCTTCATTATTTTGCCAAAACAAAATGGCAATAAAAACAGAGAATGGGACTTCATAGGTTCTGTGCAGATCATGCTCGCGCTGATCGCACTGACTTTCGCACTTAAAGAGCTTGGCAAGCAAAGCCCTGATCTGGCTCTGTTTATCACTGCTCTTATTATTGGTATCGCTTCAGCAATTGTTTTTTACACACGTCAACGCAAACGCGTAGATCCTCTGCTAGATTTTAGCCTGTTTAAAAATGCCAAATTTTCATCAGGTGTTATCACTGCATCAATGGCATCAGCCGCGCTCATTGGCATACAGCTGGTGTTCACACAGCGCCTTCAGCTCGTAGATAATTACTCGCCCTTGCAAGCAGGCTTACTAGTCCTGCCAATTCCGCTGGCAGCTATCATTGCCGGTCCTCTGGTCGGAATGTTTATGAACCGCTTAGGTACAGCCAACACACTTTTCTGGTCATTGCTTATTTTTGGAACTGGTACTGTCCTATATCTCTTCGTCTATGACGCAGCCTTCCTAATTTGGATCGCTCCGCTAACAATGATGGGCTTTGGTACAGGTGCTGCAATGACTGGTGCATCTACTGCGATTATGAGTAACGCACCCTCGGAAAATGCTGGTATGGCTGCTTCGATTGAGGAAGTTTCATATGAACTGGGCGGCTCTGTTGGTGTAACAATAATGGGCAGCCTGATGGCAGCAATCTATAGTTTCAGTATTGTTTTGCCTGACTTCATCAGCGGCAATGCTCAATACTCAACCAGCGCACGCGATAGTCTGGATAGTGCACTTTTACTGGCTGAAACACTGCCGGATGATCAGGCAATACCATTACTGGCAAATGCCTATCAAGCTTTTGATCAGTCATTTGTTATGGTTATTGCAGCAGCAGCTATCTGTATCTATCTGTGCGCATTTGCCGTTTATTCCATAAATAAGCGGAGTAAGGTCTAAAACACCGACTTTAATACCTATTGCCCGCTATAAATGCGGGCAATAGGAGCAAGCAATTTACTTATTAATAAGAGAATTTAGTAAGTTTAATTATTATCTTCAGGCAGTGATGGCAGCGACATAACCTCAACACCATCATCTAGCAGTGAGCTGACCTCGTCAGTTGTTGCTTTACCATAAATCCCGCGCGTCTCTGTTTCACCAAAGTGTATTTTACGCGCTTCCTCAGCAAATTTGTCACCAACATAATCAGCATTTTGGCGAAATTTGCGGACTTGATCGTGTATTTCCGCAACAAGCCGCTTTTGTGTATCTTGCAAATTATCAGCTATTTTTTCTTGTTGCCGTCCTGTTGAGACAGCAGGTGCCATTAGTGACTTTTGCACTTGTGTTGAATTGCACAACGGACAACGAATTTGCTCGGCTGCAAGCTGACTGTCAAAATCTGCATTGTTGCGAAACCAACCTTCAAATTCATGGTTTGAGGAACAATACAACGAAAAGCGAATCATGCTCTCTCATACTCTCCTTAAATGCTGACTTTATTAACGCTAAATTCACGCGCATTTTTTAAATTCGGTACTTTAGCACGACAAGCCGCACTTTGTTGAATATCAATATCCGCCACAATCACGGCTGGTTCATCATGAGCAGCTTCGGCCAGTATCTCGCCCCAAGGCGATACTATGATTGAATGGCCAAATGTTTCGCGGCCATCATCATGGACACCGCCTTGCGCGGCAGAAATAAGAAATGCACCATTTTCGATCGCACGCGCTCTTTGCAAAATATGCCAATGCGCCTGCCCGGTCTGACGTGTGAATGCCGCTGGTGCCGTAATCAGATTTGCCCCTGCCAGCGCCTGAGCTCGAAACAATTGCGGGAAGCGGATATCATAGCAAATTGCCATACCCACATTTGCAAATGGCAACTCAACCACCTGACTAACTTCACCAGGTTGATAGGTCGCGGATTCTCGCCAGCTCTCCCCATTATCCAGATCCACATCAAACATATGAATCTTGTCATAGGTCGCAATATTATCCCCATCAGGACCAAAAATCACGCCGCGATTGGCAACTTTATCGGCACTTTGTCGTATCGCTGTGGAGCCGATATGCAGATAAATTTTATGTTTTCTCGCAAGAGCAGATGCCGTTTGAAAAACAAGATCATCCGCTTCGTCCCGCATATTCGCCAATACTGAAGCACGATCCCAATGGATACAGCCTGTCATTTCCGGTGTTTGAATATAAAGAGCACCCTGCGCAACTGCGTCATCGACAAGCTTTTCCAAGTCGGCCATATTTTTATTGATATCATGGCCAGAACGCATCTGGATTGCGGCTGCGCGAAATGTGCTCATTTTATCCCCTCAAAAAACAGTATTCCAACTCAATGTAAGCCGGATCAATCAGTCGAGCTTACCTGTAGCAAGCAATCCGTCCAAGCGGCCAGAAGCCTCTAAAGCATGAAGATCATCATTACCGCCAACATGCACATCACCGATAAAAATCTGCGGAAATGTATTGCGCCCAGAGCGCTCACGCATTTCTGCGCGAATTGCAGGATCTTCACTGGCAATAATTTCTGTGAACTTAACGCCCTTTTTATTCAGAAGAGCTTCAGTTCTAGCGCAATAAGGACAACCAGGACGGACATAAACTGTTACATCAACCATTTAACTACTCCATTATTTACCCAACTATATAGTGATCATTTTATTGGTGAGAAAGCCCTATTGTCTTAAGATCATATAAAAGACCGCATTTTTCATTCTTCGTAACAGCTCATGCAGGCATTAGATTATCGGGTAAAACTCTGCTAAATGTCAGCACATCTACTTGCTTGGCTCCGTGACGCATCAATGTTCTAGCCGCAGACTTTACGGTCGCCCCTGTGGTATAGACATCATCAACCAGCAAAATACTCCGCCCCTGAATGTGAATTCGATGTTTTTCCGGAACTTTAAAGGCGCCATCCACATTTCTCCGCCTTTCTTTTGTACCCAGTCCTGTCTGCTGCAATGTGCTCCTGCTGCGAACAATAACTTCCGGATAAAAATCCACCCCTGACAGCTTGGCAATATTACGCGCAAGTTCCGCCGACTGGTTAAAGCGACGCAACCAAAACCGACGCGCATGTAGAGGAATTGGTATCACAATATCCGCCTCTTTAATAAGCTCTATACCAGCACGATGCATCCAGCGCGCCATCCAGGGGGCTAAATCAGTGCGGTCGTAATATTTAAGCAAGACAGACATCCGTTGCGCGGCCCCGCTATGAGCAACAGCAGATCGTAAGCGTCTAAAAGGAGGTGGATCGGCTATTGCCTCTGCACACAAAAAGCGTGTACCCAGATCATATTCAAAAGGCAGGCCCATAACCGGACAATATGGTTTCTCAATAAAGCGTAGCTCATTCCAGCATTGCGCGCACACAGTGCCAGTTTGGCTGACCAAACAACCACAGCCAACACAAGCAGAAGGAAACAGCAATTTAGCAATTTGAGAAGCCCCGACCTTTAGTCCGGACTTTAAAAAGTCCAGAGCGAAGCTTTGAGCCTGCTTGCTCAGCATCTTTTTTGCTAAAATCGCGTCTTCTTGATGATCCTCGCTTTTTAACATTGCATTCGTCCCCGATCGAACGCATCTAAGAAACAATGATCATGCCACAATGCGGGCAAAATGAAAGCGCTGATCATATACAGCGTTTAAAAGTGAAAAAGGTTGGATATGCCTTCTGCAAAAATCTTTGACCGTGAGCTTATGTTACAGTTTCGTCGCCGCGCAAAAATAAAGGCGACCGCGGGCGCCGACTTTTTATTGGCTCGCACTGTTGAAGATTTAGGCGATCGTCTATCCACTGTAGAACGTCATTTTCCAATTGCTGTTGAATTATGCAGCCATACCGGACTTGCAGCGTATGCAATGAAGGCAAGCGGTAAGGCTGATAGGATCATCCGGATAGAAAGAGACATGGCATTTCTGGATGACGATTATCAGGCATTGGTCGGCGATGAGGAATGGCTTCCTTTGGAACCGGATAGTGCCGATTTGGTGGTATCTCTTATGGGGCTGCATATGGTCAATGATTTGCCCGGTGCCTTAATCCAAATTGCTCGCGCATTACGCCCTGATGGTTTGTTTTTGGCAGCTTTTGCTGGTGCAGGCACTCTGGGAGAATTACGTGAAGCATTGTTGCAAGCCGAGCTTGAACTGACTGGCGGAGCTTCGGTTCGTGTATATCCATTTGCCGATGTTAAAGATGCAGGCAGCTTGCTGCAGCGTGCTGGTTTTGCACTACCTGTTACAGATGTTGAAACTGTAACTGTGCGCTACAACACAATGTTTGATCTGATTAAAGATCTGCGTGCTATGGGTATGCAAAATGCGCTCATTGAACGCTCGCGCTGCCCTGCTTCAAAGCAATTATTTATGCGGGCTGCAGAGATTTATGCAGAACGCTTTCGCGATCCCGATGGCCGCATCAGAGCGAGCTTTAAAACGATCTGGATGTCTGGCTGGAAACCGCATGAATCACAGCAAAAACCTCTGAAACCAGGCTCGGCAAAAAACTCTTTGGCTGACGCGCTTATCCAAGCGGAAGAAGAAGCGCGTAAATCTAAAACCCGCTCATAAAAGGGCTTTAGTTCTTCTGAATTGATCCGGTACTAATCATATCCACATTTTCTGGAAAGAGTGACTGTGCTACGTCACGATCAGACTGCTGCACCAAAATCGGAATTATAATAAGCGCAAGAGCAAAAACGGCAGAGCCAAATAAGAGAGCAATCCGCACAATACCTTGCCGCGCCTTTGTCAGGCGATGCATATCGTAATGGTTATTTTCGATACTAGGATAGTTGTTTTGATAACTCATAGTGCAACACTCCGCTCATACGACTGCATGTTACGAAAAATTTGGCACCATTTTCTTCGATAATAACATGCATAAAACTAAATCAGAGCGGGCGCGGTAGATAATATTGGTTGCAACCTGCTCTGGATTTAGCTTTGCAGCAGTGAAGTAAATCAACTCTTAACTCATAAGACCAGATTGGGGTTTAAAGCCGTCTACCCCAAACAACATTTTGAATTGGTTAATGCTTTCTTTCCTTAAAAAGCATTAATACAAAATGGCGATAATCTTAGTGATTATAAAAGATCTTGCAAAATCGGAATCAAAGGTTCGTCAGCTGGCGGCATTGGATAATTACGCATATCAGCCGGACGCACCCATTTGACAGCCTGCCCCTCAAGCCCGCGAGCTACACCTTGATAGCGACGGCAAATATAAAGCGGCATCAGCAAATGAAAGTCTTCATAAGTATGGCTGGCGAAAGTCAGCGGCGCCAAACAAGGGATTTGCGTTGTAATGCCCAGCTCTTCCTGAAGTTCACGTATCAGCGTTTCTTCAGGGGTCTCCCCAATCTCCACTTTTCCACCTGGAAACTCCCACAATCCGGCTAGCTGCTTGCCCTCCGGACGCTGCGCCAGCAAAACACGCCCATCCGTGTCCACTAGCGCACAAGCAGACACAAGTAGAATACGACGGGCAGGATGATTGAATACGGTTTGGGTCATGGAGTTCTATTCTTTGTCTTCTAGAATGCGATAATGATACTGATAAGCGCTGCCAAAGCCGAGCTTTTCATAAAGTGCGACTGCCGCAATATTCTTTTTTTCGACCTGCAACCAAACTTTATCAGAGCCTTGCTGTTGAGCCATATGCAAACATACCTGTATGAGCTTGCCGCCTATGCCTTGCCGCTGACAATCCGGACGCGTGGCAATATCCAATAAACCACTCCACCGTCCATCATGCACGATCAAAGCGCTGGCAACCGGCTCTCCGGCCCGCTCAACTATCAACAATGTCTTAGGCCGTGTTATTTGCTTGATTATTGTGGTCAATCCGGCAGAAGCGTCAACGCTGTTCTCTGGCTTTTCTCCATGCATAAACAATGAAATATTTGCATATTTCTCAATATCAGTTTCCTGACGGATATTGAGTTCGTCTGAATGATCACTTTTAATGCCGGATAAGCCATGCGCCAAATGATGAACCATAACATGGGTAGCGCCAGTATCTTTCCACCCCTGCTCTGCTAGATATCGATCAAGTTCTAAAGGTGCCAAAGGTGATAATCTGAAAACCGGAGATTTGCCATTATCGCGATAATATTGGCGAATAACCTCAACCCGCTCTGGAATGCGGGCATTATCTGCCGGATCCAACGGATTTACCGAGTTCAGGCGTTTAGAACTATGTTGCGGAGAAACGCGGAGAAGCCAGCTGCCATTATAGCAAGTTTGCGAGGCTGGCCACGCACGAAAACCAATTGCTTCCAACTGACGTATGACAGGATAATTGTCCCGCTCATTCACCGCAACATTGTTCATTATTCATTAGCTCCGGTAATCACCGTTAATCGCAACATATTCTTTAGTCAGATCACAAGTCCAAACAGTAGATTTTCCACGCCCTAATCCAATATCAACGCGGATTTTAATATCTTCCTGACGCATATATTCTGTCGTTGTATGCTCAGAATATTCAGGATCCCGTGCCCCTGCATGTGCCACGCGAATATCACCAAACCAGATGCTCAAAAGATCCCGCTCAGCAGGTTCACCAGCCTTACCGACAGCCATAACAACACGGCCCCAATTCGCATCTTCACCAGCAACAGCAGTTTTCACCAAAGGGGAGTTTGCAATAGACATGGCAATACGCTTGGCGGAAGCCGCTGATTTTGCGCCTGTGACTTCGATCTCGATCATTTTGCGGGCCCCCTCGCCATCACGGGCAACCTGCATCGCAAGTGATTTCATCACTTTTGCCAAAGATTTTTTGAACTGGTTCAAGCGGACATCTTTTGCGTCGGTAATAGTAGGCGCACCACGCTCGGACGCTTTTCCTGTCGCAAACAACATCAATGTATCGGATGTCGAAGTATCACTATCAACTGTCATCGAGTTGAAAGTCGGCTCCACGCCTTTAGACAAAAGGACTTGCAACACATCGGATTTGATCGGTGCATCAGTAACAATAAATGAAAGCATGGTTGCCATATCAGGCGCAATCATACCAGCCCCTTTAGCTATACCATTAATGGTCACCGGAACCTGCCCCAGCAGAACAGTCTCTGTTGCTATCTTCGGATAAGTATCCGTGGTCATAATGGCTTTAGCAGCCTCGGTCCAAAAATTGGCTTCAGCATTTTGCATCATACCGGCAAACAAATGGCTGAACTTGCCAGCATCCATCGGCTCACCGATAACGCCAGTTGATGCCAGATAAATTTCCTGTGTCGAGCAATTCACCGCCGCTGCCGCAGCTTCTGCTGTCGCCTGCGTTGTTTCACGCCCCTTTTGACCGGTAAAAGCATTCGCATTACCCGAATTGACAACCACGGCCTTGGCTTTGCCATGCACCAGGTTTTGGCGGCAAAACTCTACAGGAGCAGACGGACATTTAGAGCGCGTAAAGACACCAGCGACTTCTGCTGGCTGATCAAAAACCATCAGCATCAAATCAGTACGGTCTTTGTATTTAATACCAGCCTCGGCTGTAGCAATACGCACACCATCAACTGCCGGCATGGCCGGATAATGTTTAGGAGCAAGGGGGGAAACGGTTGCCGACATAAAACCCTCGTATAAATCTGTTCTATACCTGATTGGCTGCAGGATTATTCATCGCTTGCACGACGACTATGGTCATATCTGCTTTGCTGACAATTTGCATGATTATTTTACAATATGGAAAAAGAAAAACGGCATCACCATTCTATAGGTAATGCCGTTCAGCATATAAAACTATTTTGAAGTCAGATTAAGCCAAGAAAATTAATTCTTTTTAGCTTCTTCAAGCGCTTTTTCCTGCTCTTCACTTGCTGCCTTCATTGCTTTTTCAACGTCAGCATCATCATAGGTGATGTCCAGTTCTTTGCGTAGTTTGTTGACTTCTTCAACATAGCGCTCACGCAATAATATAGAACGGATCTGATCTTTCACTTGTTCCAATGTCGGCGCTGGTTGATCACGCTTGTCTTCAGCTTGAATGACATGAAAACCAAACTGGGACTGAACCGGCTCTTTTGTATATTCGCCATTATTCAAGGCAAACGCAGCTTTTTCAAACTCCGGAACCATTTGACCTTTGGTGAAATAGCCTAGATCTCCACCATTGGCTGCTGAGCCATCGGTCGAGTTTTCCTTGGCCAGATCTTCAAATTTAGCACCACCATCAAGCTTTTTAATCAGCTCTTCTGCTTCTTCCTTGGTTTTAACCAAAATATGACGTGCGCGAATCTCGGTTTCAGGTTCGATAGCCGCTATTTCTTTTTCATAGCGTGCACGAATATCCTCATCATTCACTTTGTCGATAATGGCAGATTTAAAATATTCATTATGCAGAGCGCGGTCTTTCAGAAAAGCAAAACGCTGCTTGAATTCATCAGTCTGATCAAGCTTCTCTTTTTCCGCTTCTGTTGCCATTGCTTTAATATCAATCAAAGCCGCAAGTGCTGCCAAGCGGCGCTGCTCTACCGGCAAACGGGCAAACTGCGGATCCAGCTCAACAGAAGCCTGATCAACTTCACCTTGCGTGATCTTCACACCATTAACAGTTGCTAAAACTTTGGAAGGATCATCATTCACCACAGCCGCCTTTTCCTGTGCAGGTGCTGCTGGTGCTGTTGTTTGGGCCTGAGCCGCACTGCAAATAAGAGCAGTTGCTGCTAGCGCTAATAGGCTTTTCCGGTATAAACTCATTAAACTCTCTCCTTGTCATTTGTAAAATTCTGACAAATAAGGCTTATTTTGGCCCAACATGCCAACTAATAATGCTTTTTAACTATTGGTACCAAGTTGACATCGTTTCTTACCCCTCTTATCTCTCCATAAAGTTTGCGTCCATAAGCATCGGATGTGAAACCATGCCTTTTTGCGTATTTAGTAATGACTATTTGTTGAATTATTTGTAAAACGCGAAATAGAGCATCCGATAGCTCCGGATTGCTCCGGACGAACAACAGGAAAGGACCAGCTCAATGGTCAGCTTTGGCGGTCTCGCCCGCAAGATTTTCGGCTCTTCTAATGACCGCCATATTAAAGGCTTGCGTCAGCGCGCTGAAAAAATAACAGCTCTCGAAAAAAATTACGAGCAGCTGTCCGATGAACAATTACAAGCTAAAACAGCTGAGTTCAAAGCAGCATTGGCCAATGGTAAATCTATTGACGATTTACTGCCGGATGCTTTTGCAACCGTTCGTGAAGCAGCAAAGCGCGTTCTGGGAATGCGCCCGTTTGATGTGCAGCTGATCGGCGGTATGGTTCTGCACGAAAATGGCATCGCAGAAATGCGGACGGGTGAAGGTAAGACCTTGATGGCGACCTTGCCTGTATATCTTAATGCTCTAGGCGGCAAAGGCGTCCATGTTGTAACTGTAAACGACTATCTCGCTAGTCGTGACGCAGAAACTATGGCTAAGCTTTACAATTTCCTCGGCCTGACGGTTGGTGTTATCGGCCACGGCATGGATGATGATCAGCGCCGCGCTGCTTATGCCTGCGACATCACCTATGCAACAAATAACGAACTCGGCTTTGACTATCTGCGCGATAACATGAAATATGAACGCGCTCAAATGGTACAGCGTCCGCATCATTATGCGATCGTTGACGAGGTTGACTCCATCCTCATCGATGAAGCACGCACCCCCTTAATCATCTCCGGCCCTCTGGAAGACCGATCGGATTTTTACAATCTTATCGATACTTTTATTCCCCAGCTGGAACCGGCAGACTACGAAGTCGACGAAAAGCAAAAGACAGCCATTTTTACAGAAGCTGGTACGGAGAAGATGGAAAAGCTTCTCGCGGCTGCCGGCCACCTGAAGGGTGAAGGTCTTTACGATATTGAGAATGTGGCCGTTGTTCACCATCTCAACAATGCTTTACGCGCGCATACACTTTTCCAAGCGGATCGCGACTATATCGTCAACAATGATGAAATTGTTATTATTGACGAATTTACCGGTCGTATGATGCAAGGCCGTCGCTATTCAGAAGGTCTGCATCAGGCTCTGGAAGCAAAAGAACACGTAACAATCCAGCCGGAAAACCAGACACTGGCTTCTATTACCTTCCAGAACTACTTCCGCATGTATGAAAAACTTGCAGGTATGACGGGTACAGCCTCAACAGAAGCTGAAGAATTCGGTAATATTTACGGCCTTGAAGTCGTCGAGATTCCAACCAATCTTCCGATTGCGCGCATCGACAATCACGACGAAGTTTATCGCACCGTTGAAGAAAAATACCGCGCAATTGTCCGTGATATTAAAGAAGCGCACGCAAAAAATCAGCCTGTTCTGGTTGGTACGACATCAATCGACAAGTCAGAAATGCTTGCTGAACGTCTTCACAAAGACGGCATAAAAGATTTTCAGGTTCTTAATGCCCGCTATCATGAGCAGGAAGCTTTCATCATTGCTCAAGCCGGTGTGCCTGGAACAATAACCATTGCGACCAATATGGCAGGCCGCGGAACTGATATTCAGCTCGGCGGTAACGTCGAAATGCGTATCCGTCGCGAACTTGCAGATATGCCGGAAGGGCCGGAACGCGATGCAAAAATCGCAGAGATCCGTGCCGATGTCGCAAGACTGAAAGAGCAAGCTTTGCAAGCTGGCGGCCTTTATGTTCTGGCAACCGAGCGCCATGAAAGCCGCCGGATTGACAATCAGCTACGTGGCCGTTCCGGTCGTCAGGGTGATCCAGGTCGCTCAAAATTCTTCCTGTCACTTCAAGATGATCTGATGCGTATTTTCGGCTCCGATCGCATGGACAGCATGTTGCAAAAGCTTGGTCTTAAAGAGGACGAGGCTATTGTCCATCCATGGATCAACAAAGCACTCGAAAAAGCTCAGAAAAAGGTTGAGGCGCGTAACTTTGAAATGCGCAAGAACCTGCTGAAATATGACGATGTGATGAACGACCAGCGCAAAGTTATCTTTGAGCAGCGTTTGGAAATGATGGACGGGGAAAACCTGACCGAGATCGTCAACAGCATGCGCCACGAAGTCATTGAAGATATGGTAGCACGCCATATTCCTGAAAATGCCTATGCTGAAAAGTGGGATATTGCCGGACTGAAAGAAGAGATCGCCGCCTCGCTCAATCTTGATTTGCCTGTTGATGAATGGGCAAAAGAAGAAGGTATCGCCGAGGAAGAGTTCTTGTCGCGCATCATGGAAGCTGCTGATGCGGCAGCCGCTGACCGCGCAGAGCGCTTTGGCCCGGAAATTATGACCTATGTTGAAAAATCAGTGATTTTACAATCACTGGACAACCTATGGCGCGAGCATCTGGTTAATCTTGATCATTTGCGATCAGTTGTTGGCTTTCGTGGATATGCTCAGCGCGATCCGCTTAATGAGTATAAGACAGAGTCTTTCGAGCTTTTTCAAAATATGCTCGACGGATTGCGCCAGCTGGTAACATCACAACTCATGCGCGTTGAAATCGTCACTCAAGCTTCTCAGCAGCCTCAGCCTGAGCTTCCTGCCATGGCTGGCCACCATATAGATGGCACAACAGGCAGTGATGACTTTGATGAAGCCAATTGGGCTGACAGCGCAGCAACGCGTCAAAATGATGCCTCGGAGCGTGATCCAAGCGATCCGTCTACGTGGGGACGCGTTAGCCGCAACGAAGCCTGCCCTTGTGGCTCCGGCAAAAAATACAAGCATTGCCACGGTGCTTATACCGCATAAATATAAAGGCTCCTGAAATTTCAGGAGCCTTTTTCTTTAATACTATGTAAGTTTTCTACCAGTACAGTGTGCCTTACACAGATTTTATCAAACCACCATCAATGCGGATCATAGAGCCCGTTACATAGCCTGCTGGCTCACTTGCAAGAAAAACTGTAACAGCAGCAAATTCTTCCGGCGTTCCATAACGTTTTGCCGGAATGCTGGCAGCAGAGAGTTTCTTCATATCTTCAACGGATTTATCTTCCCGTTTGGCTTGCGCCTCATCCAGACTTTGCACACGCTCTGTATCAATACGACCCGGCAAGACCATATTCACTGTAATACCGTTCCCTGCCACTTCATTTGACAATGTTTTAGACCAGCCCGAAACGGCAGAACGGATTCCGTTTGAAATCGCAAGATTAGGGATCGGCTGTTCAATTCCTGATGAGCCGATTGTAATGATGCGCCCAAAATTACGCTGTATCATTGTCTGGATAAGCCGTCCTGTCAGATGGAACACTGACGACGCCATGGATGCGAATGCCGCTTCCCATTGGTCTGCGTTTGTATCCAACACAAGGCTTGGTGCTGGTCCGCCACAGTTATTAATCAAAATATCCACGCCTCCGGCTGCAAGAACCTGATCAGCAAGTGTATCAACACTTTGACGACTGGCTAAATCAAGCTTGCAGACAGTAACATTGGCTTGCTCTGCTGGGGAAAGCAGCTTTTTCCATGCTTCAATTTTATCCGCAGATCGCGCTGCAGCAAAGACCTTGCAGCCCTCCTCAACAAATGCCAAAGCAATTGCCTTACCCAAACCCTGACTGGCACCCACGACCAGTACAGTCTTTCCCTCCAAGCCTAGCTTCATCTTATCATTCCTTATCAGCTTTGTTGATATTTCATACCTTAGCACATCTTATAATGCATAAGTTGAACAGAGCTTCCCCTTTGAAGTCACTGCTTAAAATTCAAAAAACGAATACTTACACATAAAAATATTCTTTTTTTAACACCAGATTTTTCCTGCCCACTATTGGACTACTTTTCGCTGCAATCCTTATTTATCAAAACCTATATTATTCTCTTGTTCTTAAATGAAAAACGAGTACGAATATTGCTTTTGATATCATGTCCTACCTCATGAAAGAGCGCAAATGCGTCTATATCGCCCCCAAATTTCCAGCGGCTTACTAAGCCTGCTCACGGCTATTTATTTATTGACGCTGCCCAATCTGGTTTTTTGGCAGAAAATATTCAACTATTATGATGACCACCCCTCAACAATTGTGGTCGTTTTCCTGATTCTACTCCTGCTCTACGTCATATTGCTGCTCATCTTCTCGGCGCAATATATAATCAAGCCGTTTTTTATAGCGCTGATAGCCATAACGGCTGGCGCTTCATATTTTAGCCAGTATTTCGGCACCATCATTACAGATAATGTTATTGAAGCGACGCTCACCACAACGGCTGGTGAATCGCGAAACCTTATAACACCCGCCTTCATCCTTCATATTCTTGCTTATGGTATCATCCCTTCACTTCTCATTTGCTGGGTGAAGATTAAACATCGTCCATTTTGGAAAAAAGTCCTTGTTAATCTGGGGCTTATTTTTGTTTGTCTGATTGGTATTTTTGCGCTGCTCGCCACTAACTTTGGCTCGCTCTCCTCGCTTTATCGCGAGCACAGACAAGATATTTTCGGTCACCTTGTTCCGGCCAAGCCGATACAAAGTCTCATCAAATATAGTCGTGGTAAGATAAACCAACAGCAGATTACATTGCAGCCATATGGAACGGATGCACAACAAGCCCCGTTAACAGGCCTTGGTGATAAAAAGCTACTAACTGTCATAGTTGTGGGTGAAACTGCACGTGCGCAAAATTTCAGCTTGAATGGCTATGAAAAAGAAACAAACCCAGCATTAAAGAAGCTGGATATTATCAATTTTGACAATACCACCAGCTGTGGAACAGAAACTGCTGTATCCTTGCCATGCATGTTCTCACCATTCCCACGTAAAGAATATAGTAAGGACAAGTTTCTTGGCTCGGAAAATCTGGTGGATGTCCTTAAACATGCAGGCCTAGATGTCAGCTGGTATGAGAATAATACTGGTACCAAAAACGTGGGCAATCGTATTAACGTCATTGATCTCCTTAAAAAACCAGACCCACGCTACTGCGAAGGTGGCGAATGTTTAGATCAGGTTTTACTCGATGGCCTTAAAGATAAGCTGCCACAAATTAACAGCAATGCAGTCATTGTCCTTCATATGACCGGCAGCCACGGGCCTGCTTATTTTAAACGCTATCCGGCCGAGTTTGCCAAATTTCAGCCAGAATGCAAAACCGCTCAGTTTTCGGACTGCACACGTGAGCAAATCGTCAACTCTTATGATAACTCCATTCTTTATACGGATTATATCTTGGCGCAGGTCATTGAAATTTTGAAGCAAAACGAGGACAAATTCGCTTCGTCAATGATCTATATGTCCGACCACGGAGAATCGCTGGGCGAAAACGGACTATACCTGCATGCAGCCCCTTATTTTATTGCACCTGATACACAAACCCATATTCCATTTATTTCATGGTTTTCACCCGACTATGCGCAAATCATGCAATTGGATATTGACTGCGTCAAAGCGAGTGCAAATCAGGAAGCATCTCATGACAACCTGTTCCATACAGTTTTGGGCATGATGAATGTTAAAACAAAGGTTTATGAACAATCATTGGATCGTTTTGCCGGTTGTTATGCTCCATCACCAACAAAATGATGGTGATTTAAAAAAATCAACCACTTGTCGATTGACCTAGGCTTTTTAGTTGAGTATATCCTTCACCACTACCGGAGCAGTTCCGGTCTGCAAAGCAGACTTTCCATCCGGTAGTGGCAATTGTTGCGGGTGTGGTGGAACTGGTAGACGCGCTGGATTCAAAATCCAGTTCCGAAAGGAGTGCCGGTTCGATTCCGGCCACCCGCACCATTTAATCTTTAAGAGAAAAAGCCACAGTTTAATCTTCACGCCATTCAATACGATCCTTTGATCTTGATTATGGCTTAAAAGTATTGCGTTACTTATTGAACAAAAAAGACCGCAAACCACCGGAGCAGCTTTGCAGTCACAATAAAACTATATAGATTTATAAAGCCCTCAATCTTTCAATTGAGCTTTCAAGGC